>JAOOML010000002.1 GCA_028409275.1 Prochlorococcus sp. AH-716-I09
TATACGAATAAATCTTCTGGTGCAGAAGGTTGGGAAGATAGAAGTTATGGAAACACATCTGAAAATTCCGAATATGAAAGTGGTAGAAGTAGGAGAAAAAGAGGAGTTTCAAATGACAGTAATGTATCAAATGAGAATTAGTAACCCATCTCTTTTAGTAAAGAGGTTGATTTAAGTAGAAACTCAATATCTAACTCTTTTTTTATAGATTTATTTGAAATTTGATTTCTCCAAACTTTAGCTTTTGGGATACCTTCAACTAAATTTATAAGATGTTTGCAAATATCCCAAGATTTTCCTCCATTAGTAAGATGCTCTTCTATGTATGGGATTAAGGAGAAGATGATATCTGAGGCAGATTTGGATTTTGTATTAACCCCATAAATTTTCTCGTCAATGTCAGACCATCTTAGGGGATGTTTATAAACTGATCTCCCAATCATTACGCCATCAAAATCATTTAATGCTTTAATCGATTCATTGATATTAGTGAACCCTCCGTTTATCTCTATTAATAATTCTGGATTCAATTTTTTCAATTTTTTTACCACATCGTACTTCAGTGGAGGTATGGTCCTATTTTGTTTTGGATTTAGACCTTTTAATATCGCTTTCCTTGCATGAACTGTAAATCTGTCCGCACCAGCATTAGCTATACATCTTACGAAATTATTCAAATTAATAAAACTATCGTCGTTGTCTACACCTATTCTGTGTTTAATCGTAACCGGTAAGTTGCAGTTATTTTTTAAGGATTCTATACATTTTGCTACTTTCTCAGGATTTTTCATAAGTGAAGCGCCAAAATTTCCAGAACAGACTCTTGGACTTGGACAGCCAACATTAAAGTTTATTTCGTCATAACCCCAATCTTCTGCCATTTGCGCAGCCTCTTTAAGGATTTCAGGCTCGTCGCCACCAAATTGAATGGAGATTGGGTGTTCTTCATCATTAAAATCTAGAAAATTTTCTTTTTTATTTGTATAAGTTAAACTCTGGGCCACAATCATTTCTGTATACAAAAGAGCTTTAGAGCTTATTTTTCTCATTATCATCCTGAAATGTTTATCAGTACAATCCATCATTGGAGCAATACTTAATTTATGAATATTTTTCATAGAATTAGGTTGATTAAAACTCATTATTTTTTATGTGATTTAAATATATGAATCAATTTCTAAAAAGAAGATCTTTTATTCTAATTCCTATTATGTCAATCTTAAAAATAATCTTTAAGCCTATGAAAGTTTTAGCTTCTTCACTTAATGCCAAAGAAGAGTGGAATTTATCAAAAGAAGAATGGAAATCCAGGCTTAGTCCAGAATCTTACTATATCTTAAGGGAGGAAGGAACTGAAAGAGCCTTCAGTAGCCAACTAAATAATGAAAAAAGAAAAGGAGTCTTTCATTGTGCAGGATGTGATTTGCCTCTTTTTCTCTCAGATAAAAAATATGATAGTGGTACAGGATGGCCAAGTTTTTGGGATTCAATTCAAGGATCAGTTGAAACAAAGGTTGATTTCAAGTTAATTGTCCCAAGAACCGAATATCATTGTTCTAGATGTGGAGGTCATCAAGGGCATGTCTTTAATGATGGTCCAGCTCCTACAGGAAAAAGATATTGCAATAATGGCTTAGCATTAAGGTTTGTTCCTGATTAAATATTTGTGCGGCCTTCCGCAACTTGTTTTGTGCATCATTTTAATGGAAAATAGTCTTATTAAATTTTTAGAAAAATGATTGAAAATCAATCAGACAATATTGATGATAAAGAAAATGTTATATCTGATCAGGATAATGTTCCTGAAGATTCCTCATCTCCAGAAGATTCAATAATTGAAAATGATGAATCATCATCTCAGAAAACAGAAGAAATAAATACTGAAGAATTAAAAAATACTATTTCTAATAATGATGCACGCCTAGAACAGCTAGAAAAAGAGCATGAAACTTTAAAAAATCAATATGTCAGAATTTCAGCAGATTTTGATAATTTTAGAAAAAGGCAGTCTAGAGATCAAGACGATTTAAAAATCCAACTTGTTTCTAAGTCTCTAACTGCAATACTTCCTATTGTTGATAATTTTGAGAGAGCAAGGCAACAACTGAAACCAGAAAGTGAAGAAGCTCAAGCTCTTCATAGAAGTTATCAAGGATTATATAAACAATTAGTAGAGGTTTTAAAACAACAAGGAGTTGCACCGATGAGAGTTGTTGGGCAGCAATTTGATCCTAATTTACATGAAGCCGTATTAAGGGAGCCTAGTGATGAATTTAAGGAAGATTTTATTCTAGAAGAATTGCAGCGAGGATATCACCTAGAAGGGAAGGTTTTGAGACATGCTTTGGTTAAAGTTTCAATGGGACCTGGCACACAAAATTCACAAGAGGAAGTAGAAAAGGATAAAGTTGAAGGGGATATTGATTCAGAGGAAAATACTTCTGAAGATGTATAAAATTCCAAATTTTTACTTGAGTATTACCTAATGGCTGATTTTTACCAGATACTTGGAGTTTCAAGAGATGCTGATGCGGATACCTTAAAAAGGGCTTATAGAAAATTAGCAAGGCAATATCATCCTGATGTTAATAAAGAACCAGGGGCTGAAGATAAATTTAAAGAAATTGGTAAGGCTTATGAAGCATTAGCCGATCCTGAAACAAGAGCTAGATATGATCAGTTTGGAGAGGCGGGCCTTGGAGGCGCAGCTGGAATGCCTGATATGGGTGATATGGGTGGCTTTGCAGATTTATTTGAAACCTTTTTTAATGGCTTCGGTGGACAAAATCCACAGGGAGGAAGAACTCAAAGAAGAGGCCCTCAACAAGGAGATGATTTAAGGTATGACCTCAATATTGACTTTAAAGATGCAATATTTGGTCAACAAAGAGAAATCAAAATTCCCCATCTTGAGACATGTGAAGTTTGTAGGGGAACAGGTGCTAAACCAGGAACAGGACCAAAAACTTGTTCAACATGTGGAGGAAGTGGACAAGTGAGAAGAGCTACTAGAACGCCTTTTGGTAATTTTACACAAGTAGGTGAATGTCCTTCATGTAATGGAACTGGTCAAATAATTGCAGATCCATGTGTAAGTTGCGGCGGTAATGGAGTAAAGCAAGTCAGAAAAAAATTAAGAATTAATATTCCTGCAGGAGTTGATACTGGTACTAAATTAAGAGTTTCCGGAGAAGGAAATGTTGGTTTAAGAGGGGGCCCACCTGGAGATCTTTATGTTTTTATCAAGGTTAAGAATGATTCAAAACTTAAAAGAGATGGAGTGACTATTTACTCAGAAATAGCCGTGAGTTATCTACAGGCTATTTTAGGAGACACTGTTGAAATTACTACTGTTGATGGGAATGTTAATTTAAAAATTCCAAGCGGCACGCAACCAAATACAACTCTTTCACTTGAGAATAAAGGGGTACCTAGACTTGGTAATCCAGTTGCTAGAGGAAATCATGAAGTTTTAGTAAATGTTAAATTACCAACTCGCATAACTGATGAAGAACGAAAGCTTTTAGAGGGTTTAGCTTCTCAATATTCAGATAAAAATATAAATTCCAGTAGTGGACTATTTAGTAAATTATTTGGTAAAGAATCCTAATGCCTTCTTTAAAGTATTTGGATCTTAAATCGGTTCCATGTCCTTTAAATGTTGTCAAAATGAAATTGGCTTTAGAGAAGTTATCCAAAAATGAACAACTAATAATTGAACTTGATAAAGGTGAACCAGAAGAAATGGTATTAAAAAATTTAAAACAAATGGGATGTTTCTTTAAACAAATAAACGAAAATGAAAAATTCCTAAAAATAACAATATTGAATGAAAAATAATAGTAATCATTTAGGTTTAGTTACTAAAAAATTTAATGAATTTTTTTTAGTTGACTTAAAAAATCAAGAAAACTTTGGAAATGTTGAGAGATTTTTATGTAAGGCGAGGAAGTCTGTAAATTTCAAAAATCAACTGATTTATGTAGGAGACGAAGTAGTAATTGATAATATTGATTTAAAAAGTAAACGTGCAGTAATAATAAGTCAAAAAAAAAGAAAAAATTTACTAGCTAGACCTTCAGTTGCAAATATTTCTAACATATATATTACTTTTTCCGTTGCAGAGCCAGAGTTAAACTTATCTCAGGTGAATAGGTTTTTGATATCAGCAGAATCGATTGGAGTTGAAGTGTCATTAGTTTTGACAAAGTGTGATTTAATTTCAAACAAAAGAAGATCATTTTTACTTGATAAATTCGGGAAATGGGGTTATCAAGCAATAACTTTAAATTTAGGGAAATCTGATCAATTTAAAAATTTATTAGCTGAGTTAAAGCAAAAAGAGTGTTCAATTTTTATGGGTCCATCTGGTGTTGGCAAAACTACTTTACTAAATATGATAATCCCAGGTCTTCAAAATAGTACTGCTCCAGTTTCGAATAAAATTAAGAGAGGTAAAAATACTACTCGAAATGTTGAGTTATTTTCCATCTCAAATCAAAGTTATATTGTGGATACACCAGGTTTTAACATGCAAAATCTAGATGTTGATATTAGGAAGTTACCAAATCTTTATTCAGAAATATATAAACAAATAATCGATGAAGGAATTAAGTGTAAATTTCGTAACTGCTTACATTTGAATGATGAAGGTTGTAATTTAAATAAATCCTTCGAAAGATATTCTTTTTACAAAGAAATGATCGAGTCTTCTAGGAGTCACTATTATCAAAACCAGGAAGATTAAGATTTAATCCACCAGTCAGATCATTCATTCTTTCTTTCATAGTTGTAGAAGATAATTCATGAGCTTTTTGAATAGCTTGTAAAATATTTTGCTCTATTTTTTCTTTATCTGAATTTAAAATATTTTCTTGCACTTCTACCTTTAAAGGTAGTTGGTTGCCACTTATCCAGACTTTTATCATTTCATCATCACTTTTTCCTTCAATCTCCATATTTTCAAGCTCATCTTGTAATTTTTGAGCATCTTGTTGAATTTGCTTTGCTTTTTTAAAAGCTTCTGTCAGTTGTCCAAAGTTAGGAAGTCCAAAACCCGCCATTTTGTAAAAAGTTTCTTTAATTAGGATAGTCAAAACCAATCATTCTTACTTCCGGTTGCAAATAAATTCCTTTGTTTTGTAGTACTTTTTGTTGAATTGCAGTTATTAATTCATAAATCTCTTTTGAAGTTGCTGAAGAATTATTAATTATAAAATTTGAATGCATTGAAGAAACTTCTGCACCCCCAATGTTTAATCCCTTTAAACCCATATCATCAATTAATTTTGCTGCATAATTATTTGCAGGATTTTTAAAAACACTGCCAAAACTCGGTTGGTGATATGGCTGAGTTTCTTTCTTTAATTTAAGGTTATTTTTGGTTGTTTGAATTAATTGTTCAATATTTCCATTAGGCTCAAAATGTAGTCTTGCACTAATAATTGTTAAATTATTTCTTTGAAAAGAGCTGAATCTATACTCAAAGTTGATATCTTTTTTTTTAATTTCAAGTTTTTCATGAGTTTTATTATCAATAACTTTTACAGAAATAAGATTTTTTGCAAGCGATAATTTACCTGTACCAGCATTCATATAAATTGCTCCTCCTAATGTCCCTGGAATTCCCACAGCCCATTCACCTCCTTGTAATCCATGCTTAGCAAGAGAATTAGATAATGTTGGAAGCATTACACCTGCTTCCGCTTCAACTATTCCTGAATATGGCTCTATCGTTAATGACCTCATTTTTTTTGTACATATAACTAAACCTTTTATGAAAATATTATTTATTAAAAGATTAGAACCTGCTCCAATTATTTGGCATCTTTGTTTGTTTAAATGTGCCCATTTTATTAGATACGAAAATTCGTTTAAATTTCTTGGCTCAGCAAAATATTCAGCTATTCCTCCTACTTTGATAGTTGTATAACTACTTAGATTACAGTTCTTAGAAAAAATTTTTTTATTCATAAATTAGTTAAGTTTAATTGTTTTCCCCATTTAAAATTGACCAGAAATTATGACAATCACCAGCTCCCATATTTAAAATTAAATCCCCTTTTTGAGTTAATTCGTAAAAATTCTTTGTAATTTCATGATAATTATTTATGTAAGCAACATTTTTGTTTTGCTTATAAATTAAATCAGTGATAATTTTCGAAGTAATTTCATCTTCGTTTTTTTCTCCTGCTCCATAAATATTAGTTACATAAATAACATCTGCTTTTGATAATTCTTCAGCAAATTCTTTAGAAAATTGCTTTGTTCGAGAGTATCTATGAGGTTGAAATATCGCAATTAATCTACTTTTATGAGGTATATTCTTATTTTTTTGATTAATAAATAATCTTCCTAATTTAATTGTCTCTTTTATTTCATTTGGGTGATGTGCATAGTCATCATATAAATTTCTTTTATCTATTTGCCCTCTGAATTCAAACCTTTTTTTTGGTAGTTTAAGGTATTTTATATTTTTCTTAATTTCTAAAAAGTCTATACCTATCATTCTTGAAGCTGCTATGGCAGCCGTGATATTAGATAAATTGTGTAGTCCTGGAATTGGAATATTTACACTGCTTATGAAATTTCCATTTTCATAATATTTTCCAATCGTATGACTTTTATTAATTTCAGTTGGAATTAAGGCATAAGCAACGTTGATGGGTTTAGTGTTTGACCACTTATTTTCAGAATAAAAATTATTCCGAGTGATTTCGCAATCAAAATTAATTAATAATTTTTTAGATTTTGTAGCAAATTCTTTAAAAGAAGATATGACTTCCCCTACATCAGAGAAATGATCACAATGATCAAAATCAATGTTATTAATTATTCCAATATCAGATTTATATCTAATTATTGTGCCATCAGATTCATCAACTTCAGCTACTAAGAATTTTGTATCTTCTAAATGACAATTAGAATTGTAGATAGGAATTATTCCCCCAGTTATTGAAGAAGAATTATGAGTACATAACTCAAGCAGTGTGGACAGAAATGTGCTTGTTGATGTTTTTCCATGGCTGCCTGCAACAGCCAATGAAGTATAAGACTGCATTAAAAGTGCAAGAATCTCTGAACGGTGTTTTACTGTTAAATTTTTTTCTCTACAGTACATTAATTCTTTATTTTCTGACTTGATAGCTGTGCTTACAACAAAATTAATCAATTTGTTGTTAAATTTCGAAGTTATAAATTCAATATTTTGTCCAACTTGAGAATTAAAGATAATTGCACCTAATTTTTCTAATTTATTAGTTTCATTGTTTTTAACTACATCAGATCCTGAAATTGAATAACCTTTTTTCAGTAAACCTATTGCAATTGCTGACATTCCAATACCCCCAACTCCAATAAAATGGAAATGATTTTTAGGTATTAATTCTTTATCCAATGTTTATCTTTTCCTTAAATTAAAATAACTGCAAAGTAAAAGTTTGGTATTTTTTCTTAAAAAAAAATGATTTTTTTTCTGGAATTAATACAAAATTAGACTTATTTGCTTAATAAATCAAAAAAAACTTACTTTATTGCACAAAATTCAGTATGATCAGCAACTTAGGTTATCCATTTAGAAATTTATTAGTTATGACTTTGCGTGTTGCAATTAACGGCTTTGGGAGAATTGGTCGAAACTTTATGCGTTGTTGGCTCAGTAGAGGTGCTTACACCAATATTGAAGTTGTTGGTATTAACGTAACTTCGGATCCTAAGACTAATGCTCATCTCTTAAAATACGACTCAGTCCTTGGTCAACTTGATGGTGTTGATATTCAGTATACTGATGATACTTTTGTAATTAACAACAAGACAATCAAGTGTTTCTCTGATAGAAATCCAATGAATCTTCCCTGGAAAGATTGGGGTGTAGATCTAGTAATAGAATCCACTGGAGTTTTTAATACAGATGTTGGAGCAAGCAAGCACTTAGAGGTGGGAGCAAAAAAAGTTATCCTAACTGCTCCGGGTAAAGGTGCTGGCGTTGGTACATATGTAGTTGGGGTTAATGCGGATACATATAACCATAAAGACTATGATATTTTGAGTAATGCTAGTTGCACTACCAACTGCTTAGCTCCAGTAGTTAAAGTTCTAGACCAAACTTTTGGTATCAACAAAGGTCTGATGACTACAATCCATAGCTATACAGGTGATCAAAGAATTCTAGATAATAGTCATAGAGATTTAAGAAGGGCTAGGGCCGCTGCTACTAATATCGTTCCAACTTCTACAGGAGCTGCTAAAGCAGTTGCACTGGTTTACCCAGAAATGAAAGGCAAATTGACAGGAATTGCAATGAGGGTCCCTACACCTAACGTTTCAGCTGTGGATTTCGTTTTCGAATCTTCTAAATCTGTCACAAGCGAAGAAGTAAATAATGCTTTAAAGGAAGCATCTTTAGGTTCAATGAAGGGCGTTATTAAGTATGGTGATGAACCTTTAGTGTCAAGCGATTATGCAGGCACTAATGAATCATCAATTGTAGATAGTGACCTCACTATGTGCATCGGTGATAATCTTGTTAAGGTCCTTGCTTGGTATGACAACGAGTGGGGTTATAGCCAAAGGGTTGTAGATTTAGCAGAGATTGTTGCTAAGAAATGGGAATAACTAAAAGTGCTTAAAAGGTGTATTTTTTAATAATGCGTCTTTTTTATTATCTTTAAACTCTATTGATGGTTCACCATTATCAAAGTAACCAATTTCGTTGATATTTTCATCTATTTTAGATAAGTTTTTTGCCCATTTTTTGGGCAATGAGAAAACTAATTCGTAATCTTCGCCTCCAAAAAAATAATATTCGTCCCATTTATCTCCTTTTGGCCAATACTTGTCTTTAGGGATTTTTTCATAATTCAAGATTGCTTTACAGTTGCTGGCTATTGCTAAATCTTGTATTGCTTGAAATAGACCATCACTACTATCAGTACATCCTATGCGCTTTATTTTTTTATTGGATTGAGTTTTAAGGAGATTTTTTAGAAAATTTGGGTAAATTTGAGGGCGACAAAAACGTTTAATGGACTTACTGATTAATCTTTCATTAAGAGAAACATTATTTTCGAAATTAATTTTACTTCGTATTATAAATCCCAGTTTGCTAAGACCATGAATTCCAGTAGTTAAGATAATATCTCCTGGTTTACATGCATTTCTTCGTAATTCAAGTTTGCCTTGTATACCAAAGGCTGTAATTGAGATGATTTTTTCATTTCCGTTTGAGCAATCTCCTCCCAGAATTACCCCGCCATATTCTTTTAAAGCTTCATTTATTCCTTTATATAACTCTTCAACCCAAACCCACTGAGTTTTAGAAGGCAGAATTAGACTTATTGTGATTCCTATAGTTTTCTTGCTGCCACTGGATAATAAGTCAGAGAAGTTGCTGACTACAGCTTTCCATCCAAGGTCTTGAGGGCAAATAGTTGTGTCATTAAAATGAACATTTTCTACCAAAGAATCATTATTAATAAGTAAATTGTCATTTTTAGTTTTGATTGAAGCGCAATCATCTGTTACTTGATTTTCAGGCATAAATTTTCTAAGCCTGTTTATTAATTCTTTTTCTCCTATATCTTTTAAAGTTTCTTTATGCATTTAATTTAAGCTTTTCAATCCCTTCTAAAACTTCAATTTCTATTATTGTGTCATCTTTAGTTAGCTCTTCTAATACATCAAAACCATCTACAACATAACCAAAGGCAGCATTCCTTCCATCAATTAAATTTCGACCTGCCGGATTTAATTCTGCTTCATATAAAAAGAAGAAGAATTGCGATGACCCATCATCAACTGCGGTATTTGAATGAGACCATCCTAAAGTTCCAAGAGTTGCGAAAGGTAATGTAGGTGTCTCTGTGTAAAGTCCTAAATCCTCAAAAGTTTGATTATAAAAAGTATCCTTTTCATCAGGAATTCTAATTTCGAGAGGAACGTGACGTTCTTCATTTGTTTCAGGATCTATGTAACCAATTGCCTCACCAATTGGATCACCTGTTTGTAGTACAAAAAATTCTTCTGCTCTGTTAATAGGTAAATCTTTATAGAAATTTTTTGAAGATAAATCAACAAATGCTCCTGCTGTAAGAGGGGCGTTAAATCCATCTACTATAGCTTTCATGTCTCCTTTGGAGGTTTTTATATTGACTTTTGCTCGACCTAGTAATCTTGGTAGATTATCAAACTCTTCTGGAATATTGTAAGGAAATTGATTTGGTAGAAAATATTCTTCTAAACCACCAATTTTATCTAAAGCTTCTTTTCGGGTCGTTATAAATGAGTACTTATCTTTAGATTTGGAATGATCTAGAAGGCTATCAAAATTATCCTTGAGTTCTAAAAATGTTTTTTCAGCAATTTTATTTTTATCATTTGGTAATTCTTGAATGATTCTACTTTGGTATTTTTTTAGTAAAGATTGACATTTTGTAACAGTTTTTGTAAGAGCGGGCCATCTTCCTCCTCTTACAAGGTCACTAGTTTCCTCCAATTTGTGTTGAATTTCTTGCAACTCAACTTGCTTGATAGGGAGAGCGTTTCTGAGGATTGCATTAGGGTCTTTTACTGCATTTCCAGTAGGTAAATCGGCTAGTACTTTAATCGGTTTAAAGAGAAAAACTGGTAAAATTATGATTGATATTATTAAAAAAAGTTTGTTCTGATTTGATAAGAATTTTTGCATAGCACTCTTGCAGGTTTATGATCCTTGGGGATGTAATACAGGAATGATTTCCAGTAACGATTTTCGCACAGGTACCACCATTGAATTAGATGGACAAGTTTGGCGTGTTGTAGAATTTCTACATGTCAAGCCTGGTAAGGGTTCTGCTTTTGTGCGAACAAAATTAAAATCGGTTCAAAGCGGCAACGTGGTTGAAAAAACTTTTCGAGCCGGAGAATCAGTACAGCAGGCTATCCTTGAGAAGTCTAACCTGCAACATACTTATGTGGAGTCTGGAGATTATGTTTTTATGGATATGACAAGTTTTGAAGAGACAAGACTTTCCTCTGAACAAATAGGTAAAGGTTCAAAGTATTTGAAAGAAGGAATGGAAGTGAATGTAATTTTCTATAATGGTAAAGTTTTAGAAGTCGAACTTCCAATATCTATTTCTTTAAAAGTTACAGAGACTGACCCTGGAGTTAAAGGCGATACTGCTAGTGGGGGCACTAAACCAGCTATTCTAGAAACAGGTGCTCAAATTATGGTTCCTTTATTTATTTCTGTGGGAGAAATGATTAAAGTTGATACTCGTAATGATAGTTATCTTGGACGTGAAAATTAATGACTATGAAATTAGATCATGAAGACTTAAATCGCTTAATAGATAAAATCTCTGCAAGCGATATTCAAGAATTCTCACTAGAGGGAGAAGATTTTAAACTCGAAATAAAAAGAAATTTATTTGATCAGAATCAAGTTAGTAATAATTTAGTTTCTCCTACTTCATTTGATACTGAAACAGTTGCTAACCAAAAATTCATCAATGATAATGTTTCTGTAGTTAATGAGCCTAACGTGCCTCAGGTAGCTCCTCCTGGACGTTCAGATCTCACTGAAATTACTTCTCCTATGGTTGGAACCTTTTATAGGGCTTCAGCTCCTGGGGAGGAGCCATTCGTCGAAGTAGGAAACAATGTTAAAGTTGGTCAAACGATTTGTATTTTAGAAGCTATGAAGTTGATGAATGAAATTGAATCTGAATTTAATGCTGAAATAGTAGAGATTCTCGTTGAGAATGCAACGCCAGTTGAATTTGGCCAAGTTTTAATGCGTGTCAAGCAAAGTTGAATTTTTCGTCATTTCTATTGCAGCTTTTATAGCCTCAATCATGCTTTGAGATTGAGCTATTCCCTTGCCTGCAATATCAAATCCAGTTCCATGATCAGGAGATGTTCTTATAAAAGGTAAACCTATTGTGGTATTTACTGAATAATTAAGAGCTATAACTTTCATTGGTATTAAACCTTGATCATGATACATAGCAAGAATGCCATCATGTCTTTCAGCATTTTTGTCTCTCCATGCTTTTGCTGAAGAATTCCAACAACTATCTGGTGATAATGGTCCCGATAATTTAATATCTTCATTCTTCTCGCTCCAAGTAATCAATGCATCATTGAGCCAATCTTTTTCTTCATTACCCAAAATCCCTTCTTCGCCAGCGTGTGGATTTAATCCTGCAACTTTGAAAGTAGGTTTATCAATATAGGTATTACAAAAATCTTTGAAAAGGTCTAGTTTAGAATGGATTAATTTTTGAGTTAATTTCTTTGGAACCTCACAAAGAGCTATGTGAGTTGTAGCTAGTAAAGTATTGAATCTCCAACCTGTAATTGGTGATTTTGCTGTGAATAACATTCCAACATTTTTTACTCCACACGATTTTGCTAGTACCTCAGTTTGTCCAGAGAAGTAATGACCTGAAAGTGACCATGATTTCTTACAGATTGGGCCAGTTACAAGCGCTGAATTAGGACTTTGTTTTACAATTTCAATTGCTTTTGTTAAATAATAAAAACTTGAATCACCATAATTTGATTTAGATTTACTTGTGGATGAAGAAATTTCGAGGTCACAAATTTGTAAATTATTGGGATTTGCGAGGTTTTTTAATCCTAAAGATTTAAGATGTTTATATGTGGTTTGTAAATTTTTTTTTGAACCAACTAATATAAAATTAATATTGTTTGGTATCTCATCAGAGCCAAGAGCTTTTAAAATTATTTCAGGCCCAATTCCAGACTCATCTCCTACACTTAAAACTATTTTAAATTTATAATCTTTATTTTTAAAATTCATAAAAAGCTTGTAAAGTTATTTTTTTAAACTATCCAAAAAGCAATTTTTTAAACCTTTTTTATAGTTTTTATAAATTAGTTTATATCCAAGTGTTTCGCATAACAGTTTATTAGAAACTCTTCTATTTTCCATCCAAAAAGATTGAGCGATAGGGGATAAATCCTTTTTTGCTTCTTCAAATAATATTGGCTTTGGCATTTTTAAGCCAAGTAAATCATAACAATATTGAATAACTTCTATTTGAGAACAGGGTTCATCATCTGCAATATTAATAATTTTGTGAAACTCTAAAGAATCTTTATTTTGTAATAGATAGATAATTGCATTTGTAATATCAGCAACATGAATTCTTGAGAAAACTTGATTTTTTTTAATAATAACCCTAACTTTTTGATTTTTGATCGTTTCAAAAGTGGATCTTCCAGGTCCATAAATACCAGGTAATCTAAAAATTTGTACAGGCAAACCAGATTCAACCCATTCTTTTTCGCAATTTAATCTCTTATGACTTCTTTTTTGAAAAGGATTTGGTTCATCAATTTCAGAAACCCAATCACCCCTAGTGTTCCCGTAAACTCCTGTTGTAGATAAATAGCCAACCCACTCTAGGGACAAACTTTTTAGTTTATTTTTAAGACTTCTCAATACTGGATCATTTCCATTTTTGTCGGGAGGTATGCAACTAAGAATGTGAGTTACTCCATCAAAAATTTTTGCATCAGGAACCACACTTTTTTCACTGTTGAAAACAAAACTATTTGGATCCCTACTTATAGATCTTGAGCTTGTTAAAACAGTGCAACCGAATTTTTTAAGAGTTTTTGCAAAATAACTACCGCTGTAACCACATCCTAAGACTAAAAATTTATTTTTATTTCCGATTAAACTTGCAGGCTTATTCATGCTGGGTTAAAGTAGTACATATGTATTAATTGATGATGAAGACAGCTCTTAAGCCCGATTTAAAATTAAAAACTTTCTCTCTTAGCAAAAGTTATCCCCTTCTTATAGAGAAAGAAGTTTGTCTAGTTAATTCTAAATTCTACCAAAAATTATTTGTCTTTCTTCTTGCATTTTCGACAATTTTAATATTTCCAGAATCCCCAAAAGAATTGGAAAATATATGTGAGAGTTATAACTCTAGAAAAATATGTATTGTTTGGTAGTCAAGCTGCTCTATATTCTGATTCATCTTTTTCGTAATTTTTATTTTTTACCTTAAAGTTAGGATTAGCCCATTGTAGTAATCTAATAGCTAATCTTAAATCTCCCTCTAACCAAGCTCTAATAGCCATTGCTCTTCGAGGATCATAAAATTTTTGCCTTCTATACCAATACAAAGCATTTTCATCTGATTTATCCCCATTACAGGAAAGACATGCAGGTACGCAGTTTTCTGTTGTACTTAAGCCTCCTTGGCATCTTGGTATTACATGGTCAATAGATTCAGATGGTTTTCCACAATATATACAACTTTTTCCTGTAAACCTATGAATAGATTTTCGCCATTGTCTCAATCTGAACTTAGGACATAAATCCTCTAAAAACACCGCATCATTAATATGCATTCAGAATATTTAATTAAATAAATAATGGCTTGAATATATTAAAAGTCAATAATTACTCACCTTTTTTAGTTTAAATTTGCTAGTAAAAATATGTTTTAGTGTGTTTAGATACAAAATAGTATTTAGTAAATTTGGACAAAAAGTATTATCTTTCTAAAAACTTGATTAATAACTATATCTATCAAGTGTTTCATCAGTAAATTCTTCAGAAATTTCTTTATTAGTTTCTTCTAATTCCTTTTTTAATTTTATTCTTTTGTTTTCTCTATCTTGTGCTTCTTTTTCTTTTCTTTTTTCTTCTTTTTCTAGATCTCGTATTAGTTTTCTATTTGGATGAAGATTATCTAAATATTCAACGCAATAACTAAATTTTTCTCTTTCTCTTATAACTGTTTCAGTAATTTGCGCTGCTGCATTTTTAGGTGAAACTTTGAATAATCCTCCCTTTTGTTTTTTTATATATGTATAAGCTGCGTCCCAACTACTTTCATGGTCATTTCCGCCATCTCGCATAGTACAAAAAATTTCTGCCCCAAATGAACTTGCATTAACTTTTGTATTAGTGAGGATTAGAGGAGTGAAAACTCCCAACGATACTAATATTAGTTTTTTATCCTTAAATCTTTGCATTAGCAATTTATCTTCTATTTAAAAATATCTTTTATTGTGAATATGTCTATAGAAATTTAAGATTTTATTACTCCAAATATATTCAAGCATTTCACAACTAAAGGAAGAATTAGAAGCACAGTAATCAACCTAACTGCGTGTAGGGTAGCTACTGCAGCTCCTACCCCATACTCTGACCCTACAAGACTCATACCGCTAATACCTCCTGGTGCTGCACCAAGAATTGTTGTTATCACATCGATATTAAGTAATCTGCTTGTCCATAATCCAATTGCTAATCCTGTAATAACTAAAGTAAAAGTTATTAAAATAGCAGGCCTCCATAAGGTTTGAAGATCCATTAATGAGTCTTTGGTTAATGATGTACCAATAACTGTTCCAATGCCGATTTCTAAAATTGTTCTTGTGCCTATTGGCCACTCTGCAATATCGACTTTGCCACTTATGCTAAGTATGCTTGCGCCTATTAAAGCCCCTGCAAGAGGAGCTGCAGGGATACCTGTTTTTAGAGCTAAAGCTCCAAAAATGCCGCCAGCAAGAAGGTAATATATGAGATTTATGTTTGGCATGAATTTAAGTGATGTTTGGACATAATATTAGAAAAAAATTTATTTGCTCAAGTTTATAGTCAAATAATATTTTGATTTCCTCTCGTAATGTCCCCTTTTGTTGGCATAATATTATTTAAAGCATGAATTTTTATGTCTTCACAAATTTCATACAAGGATAATAAAAACCTCATAAGGAAAAAATTATCTTTTATTGAGGGTGGCCACCAGCTCGAAAAATTAGAGTTTGCCCTTGCAATCGCTCAAACCAACGGTGATGAAAAAAAATCAATTGTTCTTAGAAAAAAGATTGTTGAATTAGGCGGAAATGTTGAAGAGCCAGGGACTTAACTTAATTTTCTTCAAGATATCTAGATGCCACAACTAATGCTTCACCGGCTTGTTGGGGTGTGATTTTTCCAATTTTGAGAAGTGTATTACTAATAGCAGAAACTACCGTGATAATATCTCTATCGTTAACATATCCTAAGTGTCCGACTCTAAATATTTTTCCCTTCATATGATCTTGACCACCAGCAAGTAAAATATCAAAATTATTTTTTATAGTTTTTCTAAATTCTTCAGCATCTATTCCTTCAGTTTTTACCGCAGTAATTGATGGGCTCAAGTATTTTTCATCAGCAAATAATTTAAGATTTAAAGCCTTTACAGCATTGCTCATTGCTAATTTATGTTTATTGTGTCTGAAGAAAATGTTATCTAAGCCTTCTTCTTTCATCATTTTTAAGGATTCATCTAAAGCAAAAACCAAATTAACTGCTGGAGTATATGGATTACTGTTACTTAAAAGACTTTTTCTATAGGATTTTAAATTTAAATAAAATTTCGGTAAATTAGATTTTTCTGCAGCTTCCCATGCTTTTTGGCTCATTGCTATAAAACTAAGCCCTGGAGGTATCATATATCCCTTTTGTGATCCTGAAGCAACGATATCTAATTCCCATTCATCTACAGGTACATTGCAAGCTCCAAGACTTGTAACGCAATCAACAATTGATAAAGCTGTATTGTGTTTGCGAATATACGAACTGATAGTTTTTAGATCATTAATTACACCTGTTGAGGTTTCAGAATGAGTCAAAATAACAGCTTTTATTTCTTTTTGTGTATCTTCCTCTAATACCTTTTTGAATTTTTCTGGATCAAGTGGAGTACCCCATTCGGAATCAATTTTTATTACTTCTAGACCAAATTCTTTAGCAACTTTTACCCATCTTTCGCCAAATTTTCCATTTTCTCCACAAATTACTTTATCTCCTCTACTTAATGTATTTATTATTCCAGCCTCCATTGCAGCCGTCCCACTTCCAGTGATTGTTAGAACATCATTTTGAGTTTGATGAAGCCACTGTAAATTTTTAGTAGTACTCTCTACGAGATCTTGGAATTCTTTACTGCGATGGCCTATTGGATGTTTACTTAATGCTTGTAAAACTTTTTCTGGAACTGGCGTGGGTCCAGGAATCATCAATGATAATTTTTGTTGTATGGCCACTTTTTGTTAAATAGGTCATTCTTAGATTAGTTCTCATTGTATATTTTTCAATTACTTGATTTGAAAAAAGGATTTTCTTTACCTTTGTGGGTTGCTGGAGCTGCTAGGTCAGCATTAAAAAAACTAGTAGGGTTACCATTTGAGAATTATGAACTAATAAAAATTCCTAATGAAAAAAAAGAAATAAAAATCGAGATTCATTCTGTTGGTTTACTTAAAGATGACTCTCATGCATTAGGAATTACTTTTGCAAAGTCAGGCTTAGATCTTGACATTACACAAAACTTAGAAATATGGACAATAGTTTCTTTAGAAAAAATTTCTTTCAATAATCCTGTCCAAACAATTCCAATAAATATTGTTGCAGGATCTGGTGTAGGTATAAAAGAAGATACATCAGATATATGCATTTCTAATTTTGCAAAAGAAGTTTTATATGCAAATTTATTAGATAGTATTCCTGAAGGCTTTAATTTAGAATTAGAAATTATTTTTCCAAAGGGCGCATTTTTAGCTGAAAGAACTAGTAATAAGTCATTTGGTATTGTTGATGGATTATCTATTATTGGTACTTCCGCTGAGACTTATTCGAGTGCTTCACCTGATCAATTAGAAGAGGCTAAAACTAATCTAGCAAAGTTAATTCAAAATGATTTTAGAGGAGAAGTTGTTTTTGTTATTGGTGAAAATGGGTTAAATTTAGCCAAAACTTATAATATTAATTTGCCAATTATCAAAATTGGAAATTGGATAGGACCATTATTAGTTGATGCTGCAATAAAAAAAGTTAAAACTGTAATTCTTTTTGGTTATCACGGAAAATTAATTAAATTAGCAGGTGGTATTTTTCATACACATAATCATTTAGCTGATGCAAGAATTGAGATTCTTGTTTATTTAGCTGTTCAAGAAAAGGTACCACCTGAAATAATAGTTGAATTATCTCAGTTAAATAATCTTGAGGATGCATTAATACTTCTTGAGAGATTTAATCAATTTTT
Source organism: Prochlorococcus sp. AH-716-I09 (assembly GCA_028409275.1). Lineage (GTDB taxonomy): Bacteria > Cyanobacteriota > Cyanobacteriia > PCC-6307 > Cyanobiaceae > Prochlorococcus_A. Next base: position 18,069 of record JAOOML010000002.1, read on the forward strand.
AACTGATAAATTATTCAAGAATTTATCAAATACGATTGAAAAGCGTTCTTTTACTTATGTAAATAGGTATGTAAAAACTGATATGCAAATCGCCTCAATCATTTTTGATAGAAAAAGAAAAATAAGGTGGGCTGGAATTCACGGGAATAAGTATATTTCTTATTTTCAATGAGATTAATTTTGATTCATTATGCTTTTGTAAATAAATTGAGCTAACTTTTATACATGAGTCAAACATCTTTAAAAAAAGAACGAGATCCTTCAATATTAATTTTAGATTTTGGATCTCAATATTCTGAATTGATTGCAAGAAGAATTAGAGAAACTAATGTTTTCTCTCTTGTAGTAAGTAATTTTATTTCAATTGAGGATATTAATAAAATTAATCCTAAAGGGATCATTTTGAGTGGAGGCCCAAATTCTGTATATGAACTAAATGCTCCGAGATGTGATGAAAAAATTTTTAATTTAGGAATTCCTATTCTTGGCATATGCTATGGAATGCAATTAATGGTCAAAGAACTTGGAGGATCTGTTATTTCAGCAACCAAAAAAGCTGAATATGGTAGAGCACCACTAAATATAGATCAAGAATCTGACCTCCTTTTTGATGTAGAAGATAAATCTATAATGTGGATGAGTCATGGCGATTCAATTAATTGTTTGCCCGATGGATTTCATAAGATTGCTCATACCGAGAACACACTCCATGCAGCAATTTCAAATGATGTAAAGAAATTATTTGGCGTACAATTTCATCCTGAAGTTGTTCATTCAGAGTTTGGAATGACGGTAATTAAAAATTTTGTTTATAAAATTTCTTGTTGTGCGGCTGATTGGACCACCGAAACATATATAGACGAAACTATTCCAAGAATAAGAGAGCAAGTTGGCAACAAAAAAGTATTGCTTGCCTTGTCAGGAGGAGTTGATTCCTCAACTCTTGCTTTTCTTCTCAATAAAGCAATTGGAAATCAGCTTACTTGTATGTTTATAGATCAAGGTTTCATGAGAAAAGGTGAACCGGAATTTTTAATGAATTTTTTTGATGAGAAATTTCATATCAAGGTTGAATACATTAATGCTAGGGAAAGGTTTATTTCCAAATTAAAAGGGATTATTGATCCAGAGCAAAAAAGGAAAATTATTGGTGAAGAATTTATTAGAGTATTTGAAGAAGAAAGTAACAGATTGGGACCTTTCCAGTACTTGGCGCAGGGTACTCTTTATCCTGATGTTATTGAAAGTGCTGGTACTAATATTGATCCCAAGACAGGTGAAAGAATAGCAGTAAAAATTAAGAGTCATCATAACGTAGGTGGACTACCAAAAGATTTACAATTTAAACTGGTTGAGCCATTAAGAAAACTTTTTAAGGATGAAGTCCGAAAACTTGGCGCTGCTTTAGGTTTGCCGGATGAAATTATAAAAAGGCATCCATTTCCAGGGCCAGGGTTAGCGATAAGAATTTTGGGAGAAGTGACCAATGAAAAACTTGACTGTTTAAGAGATGCAGACTGGATTGTGAGAGACGAAATTAAAAAAGCGGGCCTTTATAATGATATTTGGCAAGCTTTTGCAGTATTGTTACCGGTTAAAACTGTAGGAGTTATGGGTGATAAAAGGACTTATGCATGGCCAATAGTTTTACGTTGTGTTTCTAGTGAAGATGGTATGACCGCAGATTGGTCGAAAATTCCCTTTCAGATTTTAGAGAGAATTTCAAATAGGATTGTAAATGAAGTAGTGTCAGTTAACAGAGTTGTTTATGATATTACAAGTAAACCTCCTGGAACTATTGAGTGGGAATAGTCAAAGGGGTATAAAGTCATTTATAGTCTAAAAAATTTGGTTACACGTGAAGGTAAAATCCAATCTCTATAGAGAAATCGTAGAGTAGTAGTTTTCTCTACATATTGTTTTTTATTTGCAGATCTTATTCTTTGATTAATATTTCAGGTTCTTATAGTTTTTATATTAATATTCAAAATAAGAGACCCATTTCTCTAGGTATTGATGACAATTCTCAAAGTATTTCTCATAGTTTTTCCATTTTTCTACAGACGACTTGTACAAAGGTTGAATAATTTGGGTATATGAAGGAGTGATTATGTTACTTCTCTCTAAGGCTGTTTTTCTGTAGTTTTTGACATTTTCATTCCATTCAACGCCTAAAAACTCTAAAATAATACCGATATGATCTTCAAATTTTTCAATGAGATTCTCATATTTTGATGTTATAAAATTAAGAGATAGATTATTTTTATATGCATCCCACGCATTCATAACTTGATCATAGAGTATTGAAGATGATTGTAGACTTATTAGGTTTGCCGTTGCTGCATTAGGTTTGAAATATTGTTGAAAGCAAGAAAGAACTGTATCGTAAGGATGCCGATGGGCAAAAATTATTCTAGCGTTAGGGAATAATAGATTAATTAAGGGTAAGGATACTGTATTTAATGGCAGTTTATCTATTACTACCTTCGTTTTAATATTCAAATATTTTTTTAAAAGTTCAAAATATTTTTTTCTAAGGATAATTAAATTATTTTCAGGAAGACTATAAAGGTTATAAAGTTCCGTATTAAACTTTTCTTGTATTAACTTTTCAATAGTCGCGATAAATGGTTTTTCTTCTATTACTTCAATTTGAGGATGACTTCTTAGGATACTATCTAGTAGGGTGGTTCCTGATCTAGGAAATCCAACTAAAAACACAATATTAGAATCATTTATTTCATCATTAAATTTAATTGAAACTGGTTTTTTTGTTTTGATATTTTTTTTATAAGAATTAATAAAGTTTAAGTATAAATTTTTGTTATATTTCAAATACGAAGGATCATCTTGGCTCATCTTAAAGCAATGATAAGCAAGATCATAGTTTTCTATTTTATCTTCGATGAATCCTTTATAATTCCAGAAAATGATGCCTTGATTATTTTTACTTTTCTCTATCCATTCAACAGAGATATTATCAATTAGTTTTTTTGCAGTTTTATATTCTTTATTTCTAAAGCTTAATCTAGCTTTGAAAAGTAGTAATTCATTTTTAATACAATTTACTTTGTCAAATTCGTTTAATGATTCTTTTAATTTTTTTATATTATTTAATTTTTCATAGTGGCGAAAAAGGTTGCAATATGCAACTTCTAAATCAGGATTGATTTTAATTGCTTTGCGGTACGAGATTTCTGCATCTTTCAATTTATCAAGATCAAATAATATGTTTCCTAGATTTGAAAAAGCATTAGCAAAATTAGGATTGATTTTAATTGCTTTGCGGTACGAGATTTCTCCATCTTTCAAATTACCAAGATCAAATAATATGTTCCCCAGATTAAAATGCGCATTTGCAAAATCAGGACGAAGATTTATTGCTTTGCGAGTAAATAATTCTGCATCTTTCAAATTACCAAGATCAAATAATATGTTCCCCAGATTGTAATGAGCACTAGCGAAATCAGGACGAAGATTTATTGCTTTGCGATACCACTGTGCTGCTTCTTCTAATTTCCCTAAAGCCTGAATAATTGCTCCATAATTAGAAAATATTCGAGGATCATTAAAACCTTGAGTAATACAATATTTATAATATTTTGTTGCTTCTGGAATATTTCCTTGCAAATGAAATTTAATTGCCTGATTAATTATTTCTTCTTTAGAGGGATTATTATTCATTAAATGCTTTTTTTAAGTTAAATATTTTGCTGATCCTAAATTTCTCATTTTCAAGAAATGCTTTTTTACTTAGTGTAGATTATAGTCTTGGTTAAAAAACTCTAGAACATTATTTTGTAAGTGTAAAAAATTTTGGTTCTTACTAACCAATTCTCGACAATTAGTCCAACAAGTAAGTTCGATTTTCATAATATTAGTAATATTTCGGTTTGCCATAGGTTTTCACGCAAAATCCACCCCTGTCGTAGTGCTGGTTTAGAGCAATTGAATAATTGAGTGGGAATAAAAAGAAGGATATAAACACATTCATAGTCTAGAAAAATTGGTTTCACATAGGTTTCACATATAGGTAAAAATATATCTCTATAGAGAAATCTTAGAGTTTTAAATTTCTCTAAACCTTAATAAATTAGTTTTTTAATTTTTTAATTTTTTCTAAATTCCATTTATCAAATATTAATTTCATTTCTCTTTCGTAGTATCTTACTTTCTTTGAGAAAGGTAGTGTTTGAATAATTATCCCAAAGGGAAATTTAAAGAAAGAAGAAACATAAACAATATAAAACTCGATGAAGGAAGGTTTTTCAGGAAGAGGTAAATTTTTTAAATATGCCCAATCAATGCATGCTTTTAGTTGCTCATCACTAGCAGTAATATTTTTTTTACATCTCCAGTAAGAGAAAAGATAAATGCCAATAAAAATTGGTAAAGGAAGAAGTCGCAACATTAAATATCAAGGATTATTTCTTCTTATTGATTCTATAAATGATAGTTTAGTTTTTATGGAAATTCTGCTTATTGGATTATTATTTTTAGGTCACATCAAAATTTGAGATCATTACCTTATGGAAGGAAGTGTTTATGTCCTAGGCAATTCACTAGGCTTTAGCACTTCCATTTGTCATTGTTTTTTTGCAAATATTATTTTTTGATTAAAATTTAAGGTCTTTATATTTATCTTTTTGTGTAATTATTTCCATAGCCGGTTTAAGTAATTCTTTGTAGTTTTTCCAACCACCGCATGATTTTGAATTAATTGGGGAACGAACTTGAACAGCGCTTGCTGTTGAAACTGAACGAGGATTCAGATGTGGTGATAAATATTTATCGTCCCACTTCCAACTGAACCAAGATGTCAAAGACTTAATTTCTCTAGTAGGATTACAAACTAATGAGTCATAATTTAAGTCATATATTTTTGCTTTAAATTTTTTCTTATATTTAGTCATTACTATTTCTTGATCTAAATATACTTTTGCACAATCAACTAAGGATGATGAATATTGATTTCCTTCAGCAAAATTTGCACGATAAATTGAAAGAATATTATCTAAAGGATTCCTAAAACAATGAATGATTTTCGCATTTGGAATTAAAGAGCAGATAATGCCTGCGTATTGATAGTTATACAACCATTTGTTGGTTGTCGATTTTAATTCTTTATAATAGATATTGGCTTTTTGTAAATATATTTCAGCAAGTGTTAATTTCTGTTTAGATGTTTTCCAAATTAAAAATGATTCCTCAAGGATATTGACTTCACCTAAATCTTTAACATTATTATTCATACTAAGAATCGATTCTAATAATGTAGAACCACTTCTAGGCATTCCTACAATAAAAATACTTTGAGGAAAGTTTTTAAGTTCTTTTTTATAGTCTATTTTTTTATTTGATTCTAAAAGTAATTTTTTAGATTCATTCAGTAAATATTCAATATTAGACGGTTTAAGATTTAGTTTCAAATTGTTCGCTAATTGTAGATATTTGGAACTGCCTTCATATTTTTTTTCTTTGTGAAGAACATTTGCTCTTGCAAAGTAAATAAAAACTTTTTCTTTCGAAGACTTATTTTTAATGAAATCTTCAGATAATAATCTAGTTTGCCATTTTTGACTTTTATTTGATGATTGTGTTGTTGATAGGTAGGAATATGCCTTTACAAAATTGGGATCTAGATCGATAGTTTTGCTATAGAGTGATTCTGCTTCTTTTAATTTGCCTAAACTTCTAAGCAAATTTCCAAGATTGCAGTGCGCTTCTGCAAAATTAGGATTTAATTGAATTGCTTTTCGATATGACAATTCTGCTTCTTTTAATTGTCCTAGACTTTCAAGCAAATTTCCAAGATTGCAGTGCGCTTCTGCAAAATTAGGATTTAATTGAATTGCTTTTCGATATGACAATTCTGCTTCTTTTAATTTGCTTAGATCCGTCAATATGTTTCCAAGATTAAAGTGAGAATTGGTGTGTTTAGGATTTAATTGAATTGCTTTGCGGTAAGAAAATTCTGCTTCTATTAATTGTCCTAGATCCCTTAAAATAACCCCAAGATTAGAGTGTGCAGTTGGGTAATTAGGATTTAATTGAATTGCTTTTCGGAAACAAAATTCTGCTTCTTTTAATTTTTTAAGACTTTTTAAAAGCACACCATAATTAGAAAAAACTCTGTAGTCGTTAAAACCTTGATTTATACAATATTGATAAAATTTTACAGCTTCAGAAATATTTCCTTGGGAATGAAACTGAAATGCTTTATTGATTATTTTTTCTTTAGAGGGATTGTTATCCATAATTAATTTGTGCTTTAGAAATATTTTGCTATTCCAAAATTTTTCATTCTCTACAAATAGTGATAAACATAATTTAATTATAATCTTTTATTAAAATTAACTTTTGTATTGATAATTTTCAAATACAATTTAAAGACATTTCTTATACAGGTGAAAGTGATCGCATATATAAAGTCTTTTATTTTCTCAATCCTTTCCAGTTTGTATTGTTTATAGAGTTGAGTGAAAATAAAAAATATTTTTCTAGAAGAAGTAAAACAATAAAAAAAAGTCAAAAAATTAGATGGTTTTAGTTAGATTATTTGTTAAAACCAAAACCGATATATTGCTTTTAAAGTGATGGGATTTTTTTTCAGAGCTTGCCTGTTTTGTATGTTTTTTAGGAGATTATGTCTTGATATTTTTCCGTTTGAGTCAGGATTTCAATAGCAGGTTTAAGCATCTCTTTATAGTTCTTCCACCCTCCAATTGATTTTGCATTGATTGGGGAACGGACTTGGACTTTGCTTGCTGTGAATACTGAGCGTGGATTTAGATGTGGTGATAAATATTTATCGTCCCACTTCCAACCTAACCAAGATGTCAAAGACTTAATTTCTCTAGTAGGATTACAAACTAATAAGTCATAATTTAAATCATATATTTTGTCTCTAAATCTTTTCTTATATTCAGTCATTACTTCATCCTGATTTAGATAAACTCTTGAACAATCAATTAAGGAGGAGGAATACTCATTTCCATGCGCAAAATTAGTGCGATAAATTGAAAGAATATTATCTAGAGGATTTCTAAAACAATGAATTATTTTGGCATTTGGAATTTGAGTAGAAATAATACCTGTAAATGAATAATTATATAAGTTTTTATTAGTTGTTTTATTTGTTTGTTTGCTATGAATGTTAATTTTTTCCCAATACCTTTCAGCAAGATTTAAACCTTGGTTACTTTTTTTACTATCTTTAAATGATTCCTCTAAGATCTCACTCTCTCCTAAATCATATACATCAGAATTAACGCTGAGAATTGATTCTAATAATGTAGAACCACTTCTTGGCATTCCTACAATGAAGATACTTTCTTGTGCTTTTGTATATCTTTTTTGATTTATTTCTTGTTTAATAGTTTCAATATATAATGTTTTAGATTTGTTGATAAGAACGTCAGAATTTGATGGATGAATAATAAGATTTAATTGATTTCCTAACTTAATAAATTTAGAACTGTCTTCGTAATTTTTTTCTTTGTGAAGAATATTTGCTCTTGCAAAGTGAATATCAATTTGATCCTCTTTTGATTTTTGATTCAAGATGCTGTTAGAAAATAGTTGTTTTTTCCATATCTTATGTTCATCAGAATTTTTAAATAATGATAGTGCATAGTATGCTTTTATGTAATTAGGATTGATGTCAATTACTTTGCAATATGATGATTCTGATTCTTCTAATTTTCCAAGACTAGAAAGTATATTACCAAGATTATAATGAGCTTCTGCGTAATCAGGTTTGATGTTAATAGCTTTGCGATATGATAATTCTGATTCCTCTAATTTCCCTAGATCTTTCAAAACTATTGCCAGATTGTAATGCGCAGTTGAATCTTTTGGATTAAGTTCAATTGCTTTTCTTATAAAAAATTCTGCATCTTTAATTTTTCTTTGATTTTTTAAAATCCCTCCCAGATTGTAATGTGCATTTGAATCTTTTGGATTCAGTTTAATTGCTTTTCTTATAAAAAATTCTGCATCTTTTAACTTCCCAGAATTGATTAGAATTACTCCATAATTTGAAAAAATAGTACTATTCTGACAGCCTTTATCTATTAATAATTTATAAAGCTGACTTGCTTGAAAAATTTTCCCTTCATAGTGAAAATTAATTGCTTTTTTAAGAATTTCATTCTCATCATATTTTTGTCGTAAGTGAGATATGTTTCTTTTCTTTGATTTGTTAGTTTCCCCAAAACCCGACATAAAAATTTTTTTATATTTATTATATCTTTTCTTTTGTTTTCACTAAAAAGTATAAAGTATCTAAACTTCTTTTTAAAAGGAAAGAATTCTTCACTACATATATAAATAATTCTTAGGAAACCAAAAGGATTAAATTAACTAAGTTAGTATCTATTCTTTCTATAAAGGTCAGTTGAGGTTAATCCTTTTTCGAAAATCCGAACATTTATAAATATATGGACCAAGAACTCAAGAATTATATTAGGGTTCTTATTTGTTAATTAAGAGATCTAATTACTACTTTTTAAAGACATTTTTGATTAGGGCTCAACTGTGTTTATTCGGTGTTTGCTTAGAACAAAAGTCCCTACTGGAAAATTTTAAACTTTTAGGAATATTTATTTGCTCATTAGTTATTTTTTTTACACTTTCGTCTCCTATCTTCTGAGCATATGAGATCCAGTTTCTTATGATAAGGAAGTCATTTAAACTAAATCCCTGAATACTTTCGTTTGATTCCCCCCAATTTTTGTTACCTTCATCTATTTCTTTTTCTATATTTTTCCATTTCTTGTTATATTCCATCGGTTGCTTTCCATTTATATTTATCTCCTTATATTTAGGGAATTCTAGCGCATATTCAGAGCAACCTCTCTTTATTTTGGATGATAAATTAACTCTAATATTATTTTGAAGGTGAATGTTTAATTTTTTTGAAATATCTAATGCTTCAGGTAGGTTTGCGCAATATATCAATCCTTTATAAAATCCTGAGATATTTTCTCTTATTTCGACCATACATTTTCTTGTATTGGAATTTTCAAGTTCTAGAGTATTGAAAACTAAAAATAGTTTGATTAATTCAACGATTGAATCTACTTCAACTTGAACTTTATAGCATTCAAAACAAAATTCAGGGATTATTTTTTTTTGATTAAAAATTAGCTTATGCCTGTTGCAATTTAAATTTATTTCATTTCTTTTATAGATTTGTGATAAAGAAGTTTCTAGATCTAAATTATATTTTCTATAGATCTCAAATCCATCTTTGTAAACTTGTATTGCTTCTTTGTCAGTGATAATAGAGTTATCTTGCTTGCGAAGACTTAGATTTCTAAATTCTTCATTTAATATATATATTTGATTGGAAAATTGGATTTTCGGTTTGTATACAGTTAGTAAACTGATTAAATTACTCTTAATAGATTTATTTTCAGGATCTAGTTCAATAGCTTTGTTAATAGAGACATCTGCATCTTGTAACTTGCCAAGATCGCTTAATATGCTTCCCAGATTGGAATGTAACTCTGCGTAATTAGGTTTAATTTCAATTGCTCTGCGGTATGAAATTTCTGCTTCTTGCAACTTCCCAAGATCTTTTAATATGCTTCCCAGATTAGAATGTGCTTCTGCGTAATTAGGTTTAATTTTAATTGCTCTGCGGTATGAAATTTCTGCTTCTTGCAACTTGCTAATATCTCTCAATATGTTCCCAAGATTGTAATATGCATCTGCGAAATCGGGTTTGATTTCAATAGCTTTTTTGAGAGATAATTCTGCTTCTTTTAATTTGCCTAGACTGCTTAATATACTTCCCAGATTGGAATGTGCCTCAGCGAAATCAGGTTTGATTTCCAGAGCTTTGCGAGTAAATAATTCTGCTTCTTTTAATTTACCAACTCTTTGTAAAATTCCTGCATAATTCGCAAAAACTCTGTGATCATTAATTCCCTGATTTATACAATACTGATAACATTTTGCTGCTTCTCTAATATTTCCTTTTAGATGAAAATGAATTGCTTGATTAATTATTTGCTCTTGAGAAGATATGTTCTTCGCAGTTTTTTGCTTTTTATATTTAAACTTCTCTCCAAAACCTTTCATTTTTATATTTTTAAGGAAGTCTACTTTTTTCTATAATACTAAGTTCTTCTAATAGTCAATTTATTTATATCTTGTAAACCAAATTTAGATTACAAAAATTTATAAAAATTAGAATATTCAAATTATGCAGTTTTATTTTCTAGAGTTAGGTGATTTAGGAAATTTAAATATATCAAGTCTTTATTTAATAAATGTTCAAAAAAAAATTAATGAACTTATTACTCTAAAAATATGCTCTAATTACTTACTTTTATTATTTAGTTTTCATAATTGTTTTCATGAGGGGGAATATTCAATATTAAAATTACAAAAATTTTGCCACTACTTTGTTCTTTTTTCTGAATTTGCGGTAGCATTCAAATGAAGCAAATTAACAAATTTTTAAAATTTAAAGTTTTAATTCATATAAAAAAAATTCTAAATCAAATTTAAAACGCAATGAGCGAGATTATTAAATTAAGTAGATCTACTGTCGAGAAATACCTTAGTTGTCCAAGATGTTGTGTACTTGATAAAAAATATAAAATAAAACCACCATCATTACCATTTACTCTAAATATAGCTGTAGACAGTTTATGTAAAAATGAATTTGATCACTATAGAAGGATTCAGGAGCCACATCCTTTGTTAATTGAAAATGGTATTGAAGCTGTTCCTTTTCAACACAAAGATTTAGAACGATGGAGAAGTAATTTTCAAGGTATTAGATATAAGTCAACTGAACATAATTATGATTTTGGTGGAGCTGTGGATGATATTTGGCAGAAAAAAAATGGAGAACTTATAATTATTGATGTTAAAGCAACATCAAGAAATAAGTTTGATTGGTTCGAGACTTTTAATAAATATGATTACGCAAAAGCTTACAAGAGACAATTAGAAATGTATCAGTGGTTATTTCAAAAAAACGGTTTTGAAGTTTCCAAAGAAGCTTATCTTTTATATTTTAATGGAAAGAAAAATGAAGAGGTTTTTAATAATCAATTAAATTTTGATGCTCATTTAATTAGATTGGATTGTTCTACATCTTGGGTAGAAAATAAGATAATTGATACAGTCAATTTATTACGTTCGGATATTTTTCCTAAACCTTCTCTTAATTGTGAGTACTGTAATTATTTAAAAAAGCGTTGGCAGCTAATTACTTAAGTACTAATAGAGAAATTACTTGAAATTTCTGGAAAAATGGGAAATAAAAGATAATCTTGAAATAGATTAAAAATTTAGCTTTGATAAAATCGAAAAACCCTGAAAGAAAAATAACTAATCATCTTCAAAAAGATGTGGTAAAAGTATCTGGCAAAATAATTTTTATTAATCCTTTTTTGTATTGGCGAAGGTTTGACGAAAATACCAATAGATGGCTTCGAGAACCTGGTCAAATGTCAGAAGATCAAATTCAACCTAATAGGAATCGTTTTTATCCAGAAATAGAGTGGGATGATTTAAGTCATGAACAAAAACTCATAAAAGATGGGACTGTTGAGATGTTTTTGAAAACTCTTGAATTGATTAGTACATTTCACCCTTATCTTAATTCGGGTCAGCTATTAGAAATTGAGAGAAAAATGGCGGTTGTAAAAAAGATACCTTTTGAGAAGTGGGTAACAAAATCTTTTGCTAAAAAAGCAAGATCATTGGAAATTGAAAAAAGAAAATTTCAACGAGAAAGGCTTTTTAGTAGTTGGAGGGAATGGATTAGTCTAGAAAATACTCAACAAGCTATTTTACCCCTGATCATCGTTATATTTATTTCATCATTCATTGGCTGGTCTTTAGGAATATCAAAGAATAGTTGTAATCCCTATTTTGAACAAAATATAGATCAATTAAATTAATTTATTTATGATATTTTTTCGATATCGGACTAAATATTAATATTATTTTGAAATAGTAAATTTTTTATTTAAAATTGTATTAAATAATGACCTTAAAGAGTATAACTTCATGAGTGAAAATTTGACTCCCAATAATATTGAAAATGATGATTTAAAATTGAATAATCAAGATGATGATTATAAAAATTTAATCACTAGACTTAATGAGATAAAAATAACCATTGCTCTATTGGAAAAAATAATTTATAAATAAATTTTATATTTTTGATAAACCCTAGTCCTAATAAAAAACTTATTTCATTAAAGAGACAGCCTTTAATCTTATTTATCTTGTCGTCTATTTCGTTTTTATTGATTCTCTTTAGGTTAATTTTTTTACAACTTATAAATTATGAATCTTTTAAAGAAATGTCTGATGAGAACAGGATTAGACTCATTGCGTCTCAACCAATACGCGGAAGAATATTAGATAAAAATGGTTATGTTTTAGCAGATAGTAGAGTGAGATATTCTTTAATAATAAAGCCTCAATCTATCAAGAAAAGCAATTGGGAAAAACATAAATCAAGCATTTCTGATTTGTTAAATATTGATATTAATGAAATTCAAAATATATATTTTGAAGGTCTAAAAAATCAAAAACTTTTAGTAACTATTATTGATGACTTAAATATAGATCAGTTAATAAAATTTAAGGAAAATGAAGAAAGTTTATTTAGTTTTGAAATAGCTACGAAATTAGTTAGGAATTATCCTTATAAATCTGTTGCAGCGCATTTAGTTGGTTATACACAGCCAATCACTGATTCAGAATATCAATTTTTATCAAAGAGAGGATATAAATTAAATGACTTAATAGGCAGAACTGGTATCGAATATGTTTATGAAGATTATATAAGGGGTGAATGGGGAGGAGAAATGGTTGAAGTTAATTCTTTAGGTGAATTTCAAAAATCATTGGGGATTAAACCTTCAGTAAAAGGTAATGACATTGAATTGACAATTGATATGAATTTGCAATTAGTTGCAGAGGAAGCTCTTAGAGACAAAAAAGCAGGAGCGATAATAGTGATGGATCCAAGAGATGGTGCGATAAGAGCGATGGTAAGTAGACCTACTTTTGATTTGAATTTTTTTTCAAAGGATTTTAAGCCTGAAAATGAATATAATGAGATATTTAATTCTCCTGAAAAACCTCTTTTTAATAGAGCATTAAATGCTTATGATCCAGGAAGTGTTTGGAAAATTGTAACGGCTTTAGCTGGCTTAGAAAGTGGCAAATTTCCTGCTAATACTATGCTAGAGACTAAATCATGTATAACTTATGGAAGCCAATGTTTTAGGGAGCACAATGATTTAGGCTTTGGGGTAATAGGTTATGAAGATGCTTTAAGAGTTTCAAGTAATACATTTTTTTATCAAATTGGATATGGTGTAGGAGTTGATCAAATTTATGAGATCTCTAGAAAGCTTGGTTTTAATTCTTTATCTGGAATTGAAATTTATGAACAAGAGAATATAGGATTAGTAGCTAGTAGTGAATGGGCGAAAGAAGGAAGAGGATGGGGTCAACCAGGTAGAACTCCTTGGGTTCCAGAAGATATTGCGAGTATGTCTATTGGACAATTTGTTGTTCAAGTTACTCCCATTCAAATTGCTAGAGCATACGCTGCTATTGCAAATGGAGGTTATCTAGTTACTCCCCATTTAGTTAAAGAGGTTAAGGAAAATAATGTAGTAAAAAAACGTACTAAAATTGATATTGATCCAAATAATCTTCAGTTAATAAAAAGTGGTCTAAGGAAAGTAGTAGAGTCTGGAACAGGAGTATCAATAAATTATGGAGTTTCAAATTTACCTCCAATATCAGGAAAAACTGGAACTGCTGAAGATGGCGAAGGTGGCTTAGATCATGCTTGGTTCGTTTGCTTTACTCCTAGTGAAAAGAGTGAATTACTTATAGTTGCTTTTGCTCAAAATACTCCTGGTGGGGGTTCTGTACATGCACTTCCTATGGCTAGAGAAATTTTAAAAGTTTGGAATGAAAAAAAATGATATTAATTTCTAGTTTTAAAGTTTATGTTTTTAATTTTTTCATTTGCAAAAGTCTTTGAATGATATCTTCAATACTCTTGGTATCTATCGGTTTATTATATGAGGACAAAAGTTGTCTACCTAATACCTGACTTCCTAAATGCACTAATTGAATGCGCAATGAGGTAAGTAGTTCTAAGCCAATCCCACCAGAGAATGTTGCAATTGCAATAGGTTGACCATTAAATAAATCCCTAAAGTCATCTCCTGAAATTGAGAGCCATGCTATCAAGTTGGAGAGAATGGGAGGTATAGATCCATTATATTCAGGAGCACAAATAACCCATTTTTTTATTGAAAAAAGCTTTTTCTTAATCGCTTCTATTTCAACTGGGATATTTTCTTTGCTGTGAATTCTAGGATTAAATAGCGGAATATCAAAAGTCGTAAGATCTAATATCTCAGAACTTATTTTAAGTTCATTACTTTTTTCAAGGAATTTTTTAGAAAGTTCTAGATTCTTACCACAACTAGCCGTAATGATTATTAGATCTTTTGATTCAGTCATAAATTAGATAAATAAATTTAATAGTTAGCACCTGTTTTACGGTGATGAACTGCAGTTAGACTATCGGATTTTAGTATATTACCGTGTTGTACTTCAGCGTATATTACCCAATGATCTCCACATTCCATCCGTTCTTTTACAGACGCATCCAACCATGCTAAAGAGTTAGGAATTATTATCTGTTCATTAGGAGTTAATTCAATATTTAAACCTTCGAATCTATCTTCGCCTGGTGAAAAAGGTTTTGTGAATCTTTTCAAAGGTTCTTTAAAATCTTTTTCACTTAAAATATTTAATGCAAATGAATCTCCAACTTGAAGTAGAGACTCTACCGATCTATCTTTTGCTACTGCAATACTTAATCCCGGTGGAGAAAAACTTGCTTGACTAACCCAAGATGCAAGCATAGCTCCTCTGATATTATTCTCATCTTTTCCTTTAGAGGCAGTTAGAACACAAAGTGAGCCAATTACTCTTCCAAGAGCTTGTAACTTTGGATCCGTTTTACTTGTAATCATTCCAGTATCTGATTTTCTAGGTTTTTTCTTAGCTTTCTTTATAATTTTTCTCCCAAAATGAGTTCCTATTTCTTCTAGCTCTTTAATTTTTGGTTTATTTGGACTGAATTTAATTCTTATAGGATCAAAACTAAATTGAAAACCGCCGTCTTTTAATTTTGATTCAAGTAAATCTATCGCCTCGCCGCTCCAGCCAAAACTACCAAAAATCCCAACTGGTTTATCTCGATTTCCTTCTGATAACAATGTGCCTAGTGCACTTACTATAGGAGTTGGGGCGTGCCCCCCGAGAGTGGGAGATCCTATTAAATATCCATCAGCATTTTGGATGGATTTTATAAGTACATCATTTGATGTGAATTCACAATTAATACTTTCAACTTCAACAGAAGTTCTATTTATCCCTTTCGCCAAAGCATCCCCTATAGAGGCTGTATTTCCATAAGCACTTGCATAAACAAGAGCGATTTTAGGATTATTTGTTGTGAGATTTGCACCCCATCGAATGTAGTCATTTAAAAAGCTTTTTAAGCTATATTCGATAGCTGGACCATGCAATGGTGCAATAGTTTTAATTTCATAATCTGCAATTTTTTCAGTTATTGATATCACTTGATTAGACATTGGTGCCATCAAACAATCATAAAAGTGTTTTCTATCAATTTCTGTACTAATTCGATTTGTCTCAGACCAATATTCAGATGCAATGTGTGCAGAGAAAATTTTTTCACTTAGAAGTATTTCTTGATTACGTTCATAAATTATTAGGCCTCCAGGCCAACGTGCAGTTGGAATAGGAATTAACTCTAGTGAAATATTACCCAATTCTAAATTCAGTTCCTTTTTGACTATAGTTATTTTGGGTAATTGAATTTCAACGAATTCTTCTAAGTTAGGATTTCTTTGATTCCAAAGTTCACTAATAAGTTTAAAGCCAGGGTTTGAGCAAGTTATAGTTAAGTCTTGAAATTGTTTACTAACGTTTTTTATGGTTTCTATGATTTGGGGATTGATATGTCCAGATATGACGTTAATTTTTTTTAATTTATATTGATTAAAAAAGTTAAATATTATCTCATTAAATGAATGTAAATATTGCTTTTCAGGTGGATGGATAATAAAAAGTTCTTCATTATTTCTTATTAAAAAAGTGTTAAAAGAGGTTCCTTTTTCGAGATTAAATTCAAGTTCAAATCTTTCTTTATTACGATCAAGAAATCTGATGCAAGTAAAATTTTCAGCAATTTCAAATTTTGATAAGTTTTGATTTTCTGAAAGTAAGCTTACATTAATCTCTGACATTTTAAAGACTTATTTATTAATAATGATTAGCAACTTTTCTGTGATGAACTGCTGTCTTGCATGATAAGTCAGATACATTTCCATTTTCAACAGTTCCATAAATTATCCAATGGTCTGGAGTCTCTAGTCTGGAACTAACTTTACAATCTAAAAAGGCGAGTGAATCTGAGAGGACTGGTCCTCCTTTTGCGATGTTGCTAATTACATCTACATCTGCAAATCTATCAGCTCCAGGAGCAAATCTTTTTAAAAAATGTCTGAACATTTTTTGATAGTTATCTTCTCTCAAGATATTCACAACAAAACCTTTGCCAACTTGCATATATGATTCAATAGCTCTATCTTTTGCTACTGCAACTGTTATGCCTGGTGGAGAAAAACTTGCTTGACTAACCCAACTTGCTACCATCGCACTTTGTCTAAATGTCGAACCTTCTCCTTGGCTCGCTGTAACTACGTATAATCCTCCACTTAATCTACCTAAAGCTTTATCTAAATTTGAATCAAGGCTTTTCATAGAGGCAATATTTTTCTTTTTATTGATCAATTGACCTAAGTCAGTTCCTGCTTCTTCGAATTGTTGATAAACAATCGGATCTGGAATGTTTTTAACTCTTAAAGGAGAGAAAGCTTCTTTTTGACCAAGTTCTCTTAATTTATTTGCTAAAGAATCTATTGGTTCATCATTTCCGCCAAATGCATCATAGACAGCTGTATATTGTTTTGATTTTAGTGCTGCAAATAAAGTACCAAGAGATTCTTTTAATTCATTATCTGAATCTACTGGCCATGTGGGAATGACTACTGCTTTTGAATCCGAAATTAAACTTGTTAATTCTTGAGGATCAGAAGATCTCAAATCAAGTAATTGTACTTGAGCATCTGCTTTACTTATTCCATGTGATATGGCTTGGCTTAGTCGATCACAATATCCATAGTCACTGATATAGCAAACAGCTACAAATTCGTTGCCTTTACTTTTATTGCTACTCCATTCTTGATATTTTCCTTTCCAAAAATTAACTTGATTATGAAGCAAAGGCCCATGACCTACGGCTATTGTTTTTAATTTAGGTAGCTTATCTATTCTTTTAATTGCTTGAAGAACGCTTCTAGCGTTTGGACCCATTAGGCAATCGTAATAAAAACGAAAATCATCATATATTTCTTTTTGATCAGTGTCATAAAATTCATTAGAACAATAATGGAGTCCAAATGCATCGCATGTGTAGAGAACATGAGTGCTGTGGTCATATGAAAAAATTGTATCTGGCCAATGTAAATTTGGTGCGCTTATAAATTCAATATTATGTTCTAGACCGCTATTAGGATTAGTTCCGAGATTTAAAAACTCTCCACTCTTAACCTCTAGACGATTAAAGGGAACATGTATTTGGTCTTCAATAAATTTAAGAGCTAATTTTGATCCTACTACAGTGATATTTTGGTTTAATTCTAAAAGTTTACCTATTAAACCAGAATGATCAGGTTCTGTATGGCTAGTAATTAAATAATCCAATTCTTGTGGATTTACCTCTTTCAGTAATTCTTCAAACCATAATTCTTCGAACTTTGCGTGACTGGTATCAATAATTGCTAGTTTTTCACCTTTAATAATAAAACTATTGTAAGTAGTTCCATTTCTTAAGCCAAATTCAATATCAAATCTACTGCGATCCCAATCCAAAGATCTTATGGCACATGAATCATCAGCGAAGTTTTGAGATTGAACTGTCAACTTGTTATTTATTTGTGCCAATTTAGAATTACTTGTCTGGGCAGAGGCTAGCATAGAACAAATCGCGTTATAGAATAACTTTAGTTATGTAGAATATAAATCCGCGTGATTATTTTTGCGAAATAACCGAAATTACGCTTTTCTTTAATTTTTGTTCTTTTATTCTGGATAAATGACATCTCAACTAATTAAAAAAATAGTTACTGGAGATGAGATAAGAAATGCTTTTTTAAAATTTTACAGTAATAAATTACATAAAATCATTCCAAGTGCATCTTTAATTCCAGATGATCCCACGGTTATGCTCACAATTGCTGGAATGCTACCTTTCAAACCAGTTTTTTTAGGTTTAAAAGAAAGACCATCAAAAAGGGCTACATCTAGCCAAAAGTGCATCAGAACAAATGATATAGAAAACGTTGGAGTTACAGCCAGACACCACACTTTTTTTGAAATGCTTGGTAATTTCTCTTTTGGAGATTATTTTAAACAAGAGGCTATTGAGTGGGCTTGGGAATTAGTTACTAATATTTATCAACTTTCTGCTGAAAATATAATTGTGAGTGTCTTTCACGAAGATAGAGAGTCTTCAAAAATTTGGAGAGATGAAATTGGTATTCATCCAGATAGGATAGTGAAACTAGGTGAGAAAGATAATTTTTGGTCTTCTGGAAAAACAGGTCCATGTGGACCTTGTTCAGAACTTTATTATGATTTTTATCCTGAAAAAGGTCTTCAGAATATTGATTTAGAAGATGGAGATCGTTTTATTGAATTTTATAATCTTGTTTTTATGCAATACAATCGCGATCTTAATGGAAAATTGACAGATTTGAAATTTAAAAATATTGATACAGGAATGGGCCTTGAAAGGATGGCTCAAATATTGCAAAAAAAGCAAAATAATTATGAGACAGATTTAATTTTTCCTATCATTCAAAAAACTTGCGAGATTGCAAATATTGATTATTTTTCTTCAAATGATAAAAATAAAATTTCTTTAAAAATTATTGGAGATCATACAAGAGCTGTTATTCATTTAATTTCTGATGGAGTAGCAGCAAGTAATCTCGGCAGGGGTTATATACTAAGAAGGCTTATTAGAAGAATGGTTAGACATGGGAGATTATTAGGAATAACAAATGAATTTTTACCACATATTGCTACAGTCGGGATCAATTTAATGCAAAATAATTATCCTGATTTAAAAAATAATAATGATTTAATTTTGAATGAGATAAAAATTGAAGAAGTAAGGTTTAGGGAAACTCTTGAAAGGGGAGAGAAATTGCTAGATGAGTTAATTTCCTCAGGGCAGAAATTAATTTCTGGTTTTAAAGCTTTTGAACTTTATGATACTTATGGATTTCCTCTAGAGCTTACAAAAGAAATTGCTGAAGAAAATAATATCAGTGTAGATGTAAAGGGTTTTGAAGAAGAAATGAATGCACAAAAAGAGAGAGCTAAAGCTGCTTCGAGTAATATTGATTTGACATTGGAGGGATCATTAGAGCGAGAAATAGATCTTTTTAACAAAACTGTTTTTAATGGTTATGATTCACTTCTTTCGGAAGCTGAAATAAAGGGCATATTCTTGGATTCAACATTAGTTAAGCAAGCAAGTGAAGGTCAGAAAGTTTTAATTGTTCTTGATCAGACAACTTTTTATGGAGAATCTGGCGGTCAAGTTGGTGATATTGGAACGATATTTTCAAAAGATGTAGAGGTCTTAATTGATAATGTTATTCGGAAGAAAAATGTTTTTTTACATTATGGAACGATCAAAAAAGGAATGTTAACAATTGGACAAAAAGTTAAGACTAATGTTAACTCCTCTAATAGAGCTAAGGCTGCAGCCAATCATACATCTACTCATTTATTGCAAGCTGCTCTCAAATCAATTGTTGATGAAAGTGTTGGACAAAAAGGTTCTCTAGTAGCCTTTAATAAATTAAGATTTGACTTTAATTCTTCTAATCCTATTTCTAAAGATCAAATTTCTAAGATTGAGAATCTAGTTAATTCTTGGATTATGGAAAATCATATCCTAGAAATAAAAAAAATGTCTAAGAGTGAGGCTCTTGAACAGGGTGCAGTGGCTATGTTTGGAGAAAAATATGATGATGAAGTGCGCGTTGTTAATGTGCCAGGAGTTTCAATTGAACTTTGTGGTGGCACACATGTTAAAACTACATCCCAATTAGGTTCTTTCAAAATAATCACTGAGGAAGGAATCTCAGCCGGAGTAAGAAGAATCGAAGCATTATCAGGTCAATCAGCATTCGACTATTTCAGTGATAGAAATGCTTTAGTAAATCAACTCAGTGATTTGTTAAAAGCAAATCCTAATCAACTTTTTGAAAGGGTTAATAATTTGCAAGCAGAGCTTACTAATAAGAATAAAGAGATACAAAAAATGAAAGATGAAATTGCATATTTTAAGTACTCTTCTATAAAATCATCCGCAGAAATAGTAAATTCTTTTTCAATTTTAGTAAATCAGATTGATGGCTTAGATGGAAATTCTTTGCAATCTGCAGCACTTAATTTAACTTCTCATTTAGGAAATAAAGCAATAGTGATTCTTGGGGGAATACCAAATCCAGAAAACAGAAAGTTGTTATTTGTAGTTTCTTTAGGTGATGATGCGGTAAAAATAGGATTGCATGCAGGTAAATTAATTAATGAGATTGCAAGAATTTGTTCTGGAGGTGGAGGAGGAAAGCCTAGCTTTGCTCAAGCAGGTGCTAAAGATATTGATAAGTTGAGTGTTGCATTAGATTATGCTAAAAATTATTTGCAAAAAACATTAGAAAGTTATTCTGATAAATAACTACTTTTTCTGAGACTCATTTCGATTTGATCAATTAATTTCCTTGCTTCTTCAATAGTTAATCTTTTTTGATCAATTGCTGATTCAGTATTGATTCTAATAGATTCAACCAAGGAAGCTGAACTGTAATCCAATAATTGTAAAATTTCAGATTTACTGTCCTCTTTAATAATATTTTTGACCTTATATGAATTATCTTGATTTATATCTATATGAACAACGTTTGTATTCCCAAATAAATTATGCAAGTTTCCTAATGCTTCTTGATAGGCTCCAGTCATAAAAATTCCAATTAGATAATCTTTATCTTGCTCTGGCTTATGTAAATCTAGTAATGATTTAGTTTTCCCATCATCAATAAAATTATTTAGTTTCCCATCTGAATCACAAGTTAAATCTGCAAAGTTGCCTTTGCAGAACGGCTCTTCTAAGTGCCTATGTATTGGTACTATTGGAAAAATTTGATTGATTGCCCAGCTATCGGGAATAGATTTAAAGATAGATAAATTTGCATAATAAGTTGATGCAAGAGTTTCTGTAATTTCAGATAAATCAGGGTGATTGATTTCATCATTATTCAAGTTATTAGAAATTTCTTTTGCGCAAGCCCAGGTCAGTTCTTCGGCATAAGCTCGTTCTGCTAAACTTAAAAATCCTAATCTAAAGGCAACTAAGCAATCTTCTTTAAACTTTTTTGCATCATTCCATAGTTCAATTATTTGAGATAAATTTATTTTTTTATTTTTAAGTTTTTTTAATTCGTAGAAAGTTTCAAGCAAATTTGAAATGATTAATTGTTGATTTTTGTTATCAAAAATTTGTAGTTTGGAACTGACATGGCTTGTTCCTAAGACATTAAAAATTAAAACTGAAGAATGACTAATTATTGCTCTTCCACTTTCTGAGATTATGATTGGATGATTGATATTATTTAATTCACATGAATCTTTAATAGTTGCAATTACATCGTTAGCATAATTTTGAAGAGAATAATTAGTAGAGGTGTTGGAGGAGGTTTTAGTTCCATCAAAATCTATCCCTAATCCTCCCCCAACGTCGATATATTGCATTGGGGCTCCTAGTTTGCATAGTTCAACGTATATTTGACTCGCTTCTTGTAATGCGTCTTTGATTACAGCAATATCACTTATTTGACTACCTATATGAAAATGGAGCAATTTCATTTCATTTATAAGATTTGCTTCTTTAAGTTCTTTTATTGTCGACATAATCTCTGGGATTGATAATCCAAATTTGGAATTATCTCCAATAGATTTGCCCCACCTACCACTACTTTTACTTGATAACTTTGCTCTAATTCCTATCAATGGAGTCGCGTTAAGTTCTTGAACTGCTTGAATAATTCTTTTTACCTCATCTCGTTGTTCAATAACTATTATTGGATTTTTACCGAGTTTTCTGGCCAAAGTAGCAATCTCAATATATTTTTTATCTTTATATCCGTTGCATATCAATAATGAATTTTGGTTTTCAAGAAGTGCAAGGCCAATTAATAGTTCTGCTTTACTTCCTACTTCTAAACCAAAATTCCATTGGCTACCAAACTCTATTATCTTTTCCAATACATTTTTTTGCTGATTACATTTGACAGGAAAAACGCCTTGATAAATATTCTCATATTTGTAGGTTTTTATTGCTTTTAAAAAAGCATCATGTAGGGCATTTATTCGATCTTTCAAGATATCGTTAAATCTTATGATTAATGGAGGATTTATTTTTCTACTTTTAAGTTCTTTGACAAGCTTGAAAAGATCAATCTTATTTTCAGATTTTATATCTTTAGTTACTGATATATTTCCTTTGGAATTTATAGAAAAATATTTTTCCCCCCATTTGTCTATGTTGTAAGTCGAAATACTATCTTCAATAGTCCAAATATTCTTTAATTTTTTCGGCTCAAAATTGGTCAATTTATGTCTTAGTGATTAATAAATGTTTTTGAAAATTACTCAAAACAATATCTTTTATTTTAATGATTACTTGCCAAGTTACCACCCAAAAGTTGAATATACATAGAGTGATTATTAACTAAATGACCAAAGAGAGAACCTTTATTGCAATTAAACCAGATGGAGTTCAAAGAGGTTATGTTGCTGAGATTATTGGCAGATTTGAAAAAAAAGGATTTAAATTGGTTGGATTAAAGCAATTAATCCCCTCAAAATATCTTGCTCAAAATCATTATGGTGTACATAGAGAAAGACCTTTTTTTGATGATTTAGTAGACTTTATTTCAAGTGGTCCTATTGTAGCGATGGTGTGGGAAGGCGAAGGAGTTATTTTGAGTGCTAGAAAACTAATAGGTGCAACAAAACCTCTTGAAGCAGAGCCCGGAACAATTAGAGGTGATTTAGCTATAGATATTGGGAGGAATATTATTCA
Source organism: Prochlorococcus sp. AH-716-I09 (assembly GCA_028409275.1). Classification (GTDB taxonomy): domain Bacteria; phylum Cyanobacteriota; class Cyanobacteriia; order PCC-6307; family Cyanobiaceae; genus Prochlorococcus_A. The sequence continues at coordinate 41,392 of JAOOML010000002.1, forward strand.
TGGTTCTGATGGAGAAGATACTGCAAAATTTGAAATTGATCTATGGTTTAACGTAGAGGAATTATGTGAGTGGGAAACTTCTGATTCGAAATGGCGATCTGAAAATTAAAATTTAAATTTCAAATCTATCTATACTAAATTTTTTTAAATAGCTTTTTTCTACTTCTTTGAGACTTTTATTTTGAACTATTTTCAAAAGAAGATTACTTGTTATTGCAGAAAATAAAACTCCATTTCTGTAATGTCCTGTAGCTATAAAAAGATTTTCAATTTTTGATTTTCCAATTATTGGTTTGAGATCTGGTGTGCAAGGTCTAAATCCCCACCAATGTTCCATTTGTGGCCAGTTAATAGCTTCTGGTAATAAGGAGTAAATGCCTTCTTGCAGTTGTTTTATTCCATTAGGAGTATTACCCTGATTAAATTTTGAATCTTTTTCAACTGTCGCTCCAACGATAATAAGTCCATCATCACGTGGAACTAGATAAGTCTTTGGACCAAAAATAACTCTTTTTAAAAAATTTGTTGGACCTTGTATTGATAGCATTTGTCCCTTTACAGGAAACACTGGAATCTTATTAAAAATTTTTTTACTCCAAGCACCACTGCATATAATTGCTTTTTCGCAGGTAATTTTTTTTAGTTCCCCAGTGGCACATAAAACTGTTGCACCAATAATTTTGTTTTTTTCTAATATCAAATCCTCTACTTCTGATCCTTCTTGAAATTCAACTCCATGTAAGGAGCATGCTCTCTCAAGAGCACGCATAAGTCTTCTTCGGTTATCTATTTGTCCATCTTGTTCAAAAAGTAAACCATGTTTCCAAATAGAATTCATTCCATTAATTTCTGTTTGAAGATCTTTGCGATTTAAATATTTTCCATATTTATAAGTGGGAAACTCTTCAAGATCTTCTTTATTTTTAAAAGGAACTAATATGCCACATTTTTTTAAACCGCATTTAATATTACTATCTTGTTCAATACTTTTTATCCACTTTGGAATTAGACTTTGACTTTCTTGGCCAAATTTTAGTAATTCATCTTCAAGCCCTTCGGCATGAGTAGCTAACATTCCTGCAGCAACAAATCCAGCTGATTCATTTCTGTTTTTGCTTAAAACTATAACTTTGAAGTTATTTCTAGAAAATTCATAAGCAATAGATAATCCTATAAGCCCACCGCCAATAATTAATATTGAATTTTTTGTTTCTTGTGTCATTTAATAATTAATATTTTTCTTGTGTTTTGGTCCTCTTTTCCTTTATATCCAATAATATTAATAAAGAGACTTTTGATAATGAACAATTTGGAACCTTGGGAAGCTGTGATTGGTTTGGAAACTCATGTACAGCTTAATACGAAAAGTAAAATATTCACATCTGCGTCAACAGCTTTTGGGGATGCGCCTAACACCCATATAGATCCAGTAGTTTGTGGGTTGCCAGGAACTCTTCCAGTTTTGAATGAGACTGTTCTTGAGTATGCTGTCAAAACTTCTTTAGCATTAAATTTAAATGTTGCAGAACATTGTAAATTTGATAGGAAACAATATTTTTATCCTGACTTGCCCAAAAATTATCAAATTTCACAATTTGATGAGCCACTAGCTGAGAATGGTTGGTTAGAAGTTGAAATAATAGAAAAGGATAAAGAATCTTATATAAAAAAAATTGGGATAGAAAGGCTACATATGGAAGAGGACGCCGGTAAATTAGTTCATTCTGGTAGTGATAGATTAGCTGGTTCTAAGTATTCCTTAGTTGATTACAACCGAGCTGGAATAGCACTTTGTGAAATTGTAAGTAAACCAGATATTAGAACAGGTAAAGAGGCGTCTGAATATGCTTCTGAGATTAGAAGAACAGTTAGATATCTAGGAGTATCAGATGGAAATATGCAGGAGGGTTCATTAAGGTGCGATGTCAATATTTCAGTTAGAAAAGGACCTAATGCTCCTTTTGGTACCAAAGTCGAAATTAAGAATATGAATTCATTTTCTGCAATTCAAAAGGCTTGTGATTATGAAATAGCTAGACAAATAGAAGTTTATGAAAATAGAGGAAAGATTTTCCAAGAAACAAGGTTATGGGATGAAGCAAAGCAAATCACGAAAAGTATGAGATCAAAAGAAGGGAGCAGTGACTATAGATATTTTCCTGATCCTGACTTAGGACCAATTGAAGTAACAAAAGCCCAAAAAGAAATATGGTTTAAAGAACTACCAGAACTACCTTCTGAGAAAAGAAGTAAATATGTAAGTGAATTTGGATTGTCTGCATATGATGCAAGGGTAATTTCTGATGAAATTAACATGGCAAACTTTTTTGAAGAAACAGTAGCTAATGGTGCTGAGGCCAAACTAGCTTCAAATTGGGTAACAAGTGATATTGTGGGTTATCTAAAAGCAAATAAACTTAGTTTTAGTGACTTAAAACTAAGTCCCGAAAATCTTGCTGAAATGATTAGTATGATTTCAAATAAAACTATCAGTGGAAAAATTGCAAAAGAAATTTTACCTGAACTAATTCAAAAAAATATTTCACCGAAAAAATTAGTTGAAGAAAAAGGGTTATCTATGATTTCTGATTCTTCAAGCATTTTACCAATAATTGATGAAATCATAACTGAACATCCAGATGAGGTTCAAGCATTTAGAAATGGTAAAACTAAATTACTTGGTTTTTTTGTTGGTCAACTAATGAAAAGAACAAAAGGTAAAGCTGACCCTAAACTTGCAAATAAACTTCTTGCAGAAAAATTGAATAGTTAAAGCTTCAAAGAAGCTCTCTTATTGTCTTGATCCATTTATTTTGATCATCTGAATTATCTAAAATAATGTCTGAAAATTTTCTTTTTTCTTCAAAACTTAATTGAAGATTTATGGAGTTATATGCTTCTTTTTCGCTAATTTTATCTCGTGTCATAAGTCTGTTTTTTTGTGTTTCTCTAGGACATTTAACTAACCATATTTCAGTGCAAATATCTTCAAATTTTGCTTCAAATAATAATGGAATAACCAATACTAAAGTTTGAGTATTTTTGTATTGACTGCATTCTTCTATCATTTTTTCTTTAATTAATGGGTGAAGTAGTTTTTCAATCCATTCTTTACTTTCTGAATGTTTAAAAATAATGTTCCTTAAAAGTTTTCTGTTTATTGATTTTTCTGAATTCTTCTTATTATCAATAATTTTATTTCCAAAATAATCTAAAATTTTCTTATATCCATATGTGTTAGGTTTGATTAATTCTCTTGATAAATTATCTGCATCTAATATTGGAATGTTCTTATGTTTTCTAATGTAATTAGTTATGGTTGTCTTCCCACTGGCAATACCTCCTGTTAAACCAATTCTTCTTTGGTTGTTTTTTGATTTTTGAAGAATATCCATATATTTAATAATAATCTAATTACCTGTTTCTTTAGTATTAAAGAGTAGTTAGTATGAATTAAAATACCAAAAAATTTGAGCCAGTTAGATTCCAATTGGTCGTTTGTTGATGACAGTAAGGTAACACCTAAGGGGTTTCTTTTTGCTGGTATATCTGCTGGATTAAAAGCTTCTAATAAAAAAGATTTAGCACTAATACTCGCTCCAGAAGGGAGTATTTTTAGTGGGATGTTTACCCAATCAATAGTTCGCGCTTCATGTGTGGATATTTGTGAGGAAAGAATTAAAAGAGCTTCGGGTTTTGTACGAGCAATACTAATTAATTCTGGACAAGCAAATGCATGCATAGGAAATCTGGGAATTCAACACTTTCAAATTGCTACAGCAAAGATTGCGGAACTTTTAGGAATAAAAGAAGAAGAAGTTTTAATGTGCTCAACTGGTGTAATTGGTGTTCCTATGCAAATAAATGATTTAGTAAAAAATTTACCGAATTTAGTTAAAGATTTAAAAGTTAATAATTTTCAAAATGCAGCTGAAGCAATTTTAACTACTGATTTGACTTTGAAAAAAGTTTTAATAGAGACGATTATTCAAGGCAAAAAAATAACAATAGGAGGATTTGCAAAAGGTTCAGGAATGATTTATCCCAATATGGCTACAATGCTTGCTTTTCTTACCTGTGATGCCTGTATTCAAAAAGAGGAATGGGACAAAATGATTGCTATTGCGGTTAAAAAATCTTTTAATGCAATATCAGTTGATGGAGAGACAAGTACAAATGATTCCTTTGTTGGAATAAATGCAGGAGAGAAAATTGAAAAAAGGTTTTTCCCAATTATCCAAGAAGGGATTGATATTGTATGTCAAAACTTGGCAAAAAATATTGCAAGAGATGGAGAAGGAGCAAATTGTTTATTAGAAGTTTTGGTTCAAGGAGCAAAAAGTACTGATGATGCAATTATGCTCGCGAAATCTATCTGTAATTCAGCTTTGGTGAAAACTGCGATACATGGTTGTGATCCGAATTGGGGAAGAATCATTTCTGCTGCAGGTAATTCTGGAGTTCAATTCAACTTAAATGACGTTGACTTGTATATAGGTAATGCTCAGATTTTGGAAAATGGAAATTTAAGTAAATATGATCCACAAAAAGTTACAGACTATATTAAGTCCAGAATGAAAGGTAGATATTTAGTTGATGATATTGTAAAAATTATGATTAATTTAAATTCTGGCGAATCGAAAGGTACAGCTTGGGGATGCGATCTTTCTAAAAAGTATGTTGAAATAAATAGCGAATATACTACTTAAGTTTTAGTAAATCTATTGGTAGATACTCATTTATATAAAGAAAAAGTATTGTTAAAGTTCCAATTACAGAGCCTATAAAACCTCCCAAAAAATTAACTAATAATACAGATTTTCTAATTATTGTTTGTTCGTTTTCTTCTTCTTCAAAATTAGGAGAATCAACTACTTTTAAGCGCTGATTGGTTGTTGGTTGTTTAACTTGTTGGTGTCGGATGAGGGCTTCGAAATCAGGCATGGAATTTGTGAGGCAATTGAACAATAAGCAGACCAGCCCGTCATTCGACGAGGATCTGATCTACCTAAATCGTCTACAGCTTCAAATACGGCATTACCAGATGCTTCTGCCTTATCAAATGCTGAAAGTAAGGGTATAAATGTATCAAAAACATATAAACCAAAGTTTTCTAAAGCTGCTTTGGCTTGTTGAGCTGCTTTTTGCTGTCTAAAATCAACTTTTACTATTACTACTGCATGATTAACTTTTAAGTTGCTTAATAAATTAGCTAGTTCAACAGTTAATTCCACTGATCTTGCTTTTGCAGTTGTAGGTAAGATAACTAAATCTGAACCATACGCTAAGTGTTTAAGTTCTTCTTGATCACTGCTAGCCTGACCATCAGTTATTACAATTTCTGATGATCTTGATGCTTTAGCAGCTGAACTGACGGGAAAAACTGGAAATGGAAGATTGCCTCTTGATGCGTATGCTAATGCAGATCTGTTTTTGTCGGCATCGACTATGCAAACTTTTTTACCTTCAGAATGCCAAACACTAGCAAGGTGAATACTTGTGCAGGTCTTGGCCACACCCCCTTTTTGTCCGCAAACGGTAATGAACAATTTTTTATTTTAATTTCTCTTACTTTGGAGAAAAATTTCTTAATGTCAAGAGAAATTGATTGTTAATGCTTTAAAACTTATTTTTTGAAATATTTTAAAGAGGTTAATATTTTTAGATAACCTTATAAAGTTCCTCATTTAAATAGGCTAGTGAAGAAAAGAATTGGATTAGGTACTTGGTCTTGGGGAAATAAGCTTTTTTGGAATTACCAATCTATAAATGACCATGATTTACGTGAGACATATAATGAAGCGTTACAAAGAGGTTTTGATCTAATTGATACTGCAGATTCCTACGGTACTGGGAATCTTCAGGGTAGAAGTGAATTATTGATAGGCAAATTTTTACTAAATACTCCTTCAGCAAAGAAGAAAAAAATTCAAGTAGCCACCAAACTTGCCCCTTATCCCTGGAGAATCGGTGACAGAGGTTTAAATAAACCTTTTATGAAAAGTTTAGGAAGACTTAATAACAAATTGGATATAGTGCAATTACATTGGTCAACTGCAAAATACAATCCTTGGCAGGAATTAGGGCTGTTGAATAAT
>JAOOML010000020.1 GCA_028409275.1 Prochlorococcus sp. AH-716-I09
ATTGATTTTATTTATATTTGGATATGATTTGTACATTGAAATGCTTAATGAGGCTATTTCAGAAATTAGTGGGCAAGAAATACCAGAAGTTAGTGATACACAAATTGATCTCCCGATAAATGCATTTATACCCGCGAAATGGATTTCAAATAGAGAAGAAAAGCTTGATGCATACAAATCCGCTAGTGAATGTTCTAATAATAATGAATTAACTGAATTAGCTACAGACTGGATTAATAGATATGGAACTTTACCCAAACCTGTTGAGTCATTAATTATTTTGATGAGACTAAAATTACTTGCTAAAAAATGTGGTTTCAACAAAATTAAACTAAAAAAACCCAACATAGTTATAGAAACAAAATTAAAAAAATCTACTTTTAAAATACTTAAAAATTCATTACCTAGTAGTGTTCAAAATAAATTTAATTATGATGAAAGAGAACAGTGGTCTTTAATAACTATAAGAGGTTTAGGAGTTACTGAAGTTCAAAATCAAATTGATCAATTGATATATTGGTTTGGTTCATTTGTTTTAGAAATAAATAACTTTGACAAAGACCTCCTAATTAAATAAGAATAAATTATTAAAAAATAATTTAAAAACCGCGAATGAGTTTAATTTCGGTTAGGTTAGTTGAAATTTACTTTTTTACATGGGTGAATATATAGACGTCGGAATTCAAAATGCGGTTTTACCCTTAACAATTATTTTGTCCTCAATTTTACTTGGTATTTACGCTCTCTTCGGAGTCGAGACAGAAAATGATGATGATGACTCTGATTCGGGAAGTGGAGGCTTAATGCAACCAATTTGAAATTATTTATAAATTATTTGTTTTGACCTTCTCTTACCAATCCTAAATAATCTATAGAAAGAACCTATCAATAAAATCAAGGTAGCAAAAGAAGAGACAAAAATAAAAATTACCAAAAATATTTCGTAGAGATTCAAAAAAAGATCAATTATTAATATAAAAGATTTATTGATATTATTGGGTAGATTTTGTAGGAGCAAATCTTTATTTGGAATTAAATAATTTACATAAACTAATAAAAGGCTCAAAACAAACAAACACGCAGACTCTGCAAATAGTCTTCTTTTAGATTTTCTTCTTAAATTTAATTTTTTTTTAAATATATATTTATCAGACTTCATATTCAAATTTGGGGTGTTTAAATCTGCCATACATCAAAGCTAAAAGAATAAATTAAAATTATTCCTAAGAGAAATATCCTATACTATCTTGTTTGTATTGGGAATGCTAATGGGTCTTTATTTTTGATTTATTAGTTCATTTTTTTCTTTATCTTCAACAGGATTATAAAAATAAATAAATGCAGAGGAGAATAAAATTAAAGAACAAATTGCAATAAACGGAGGAATAATAGAATTGAAAAAATTAATTTTGTTTTTAAACCCAAATCGTACTTTCTTAGGAATAATATTGGATTGACCAGATTTATTTATTCTGACTCTTGATGATTCATTTAATTGATCAAAACAATTTATGGTGTCTGACAATAATGAATTTCCTATCTTTAAAGTTAATGGTTTTACATTTGGTCTAGGACTCTTAAGAAAAATATTATGTGTATGGAGATTGTCAGCTTTTATATCAATTAATTTAGACTCATATATTGGGATTTTGTTTTTGATTAAAAGATTTGCATAAATATAAAAAGCATCCATAATAGGCACTAAATGTTCAATTTTGCCTTCAATAAGTGGTTTATCAGTTATGTTTAATTTCCATTGTGAAATTATTGATATTTGATCTTTATTTTCATTATTTGAATAATCTGGTAATCCAATTATTTCGAGACTAACCGAAGATTGATGAAATGATAATTTATTTTGCATCATATTAAATATCGAATAAAAAATTCTTCAACTTTTGATTACCATGATTTGAAATACAAAGGGATAAGGTGAGCAACAACTTTATAATAGTTTCGTCATTATTAGTTTTATTTAAAAGCTTTTTCACTCTAATACTATCTAAGTTAAATCTCTCTTTAATCAAATCGATAAGTCTATTATTAAAATCATTCCAAGTATCTTCATTCTTTTCAAGATTTTCTTTAGATTGAAGTATCTGCCTGATATATGGATATAAATATCTTGACATTTCTACTGTAATTTTAATTAAAGCATCAAATTCTTCTATTTTTATATTGTTATTCACATAAGATTTTCTCAATGGATTATTATTTCTTAATTTCCAAATAGTAACTTTATTTGGCAGAACATTATTTAAATTAAGTCTATTTGATAATGCGTAAAGGGACTGTATACCATTTAAGTCAATAGTTTCTAATATTAATAATAATAAATCAAGCTTCTCTATAGATTTTCTTGATACCTGATTTCCTCTAGTTAAAACTGTAATTGTTCTTTTTTAAAATATGGATAAATTATAACAGAATTATTATTCCATTTTTTGAAATAAAAATGAATATAACTTATCAAATTCTTCAATAGTTAGCATTCCATAACTCCATAATATGATTGGTAATGGAGTGTTATTTTTTATAGATAATTTAATACCAAGCTCAATAGAAGAATCTTCTAAACCAACCTCATTTAATAAATAAATTATCATTTCTTTGTATATAAAATTACTCATGAATTTTATTTAATACTTGAGTAGATTAGAGATTTAGTCATTTGATTGAGGACTAACTTTCTTATAAAAAGAAAATTATTTAAAAGTAAAAATGAAAATTTCCTTATTGGAAATAAAAGAACATTTCTATTAGCAAAAATTGATATCAATGAATCAGTTATGAAAATAGTAAAGATAATATCTAAAATCCTGCTTGAAAAATACTTAAATTTAAATAATGTCAATTGAATTTTAGTAATGGCAGTATTTTTATTAAAAAGATCATAAATAGTATTAACATCTCTCCAACAACTATTTAGACCCTGACCACCAACAGGATGAAATGTATGAAATGCATCTCCTACAAAAACTAATTTTTTAAAATTTAAAACTGGTAAATTAAATGATAATGAAACAGGAAAAATACTAAATTCGCCAATTATTTGATCCAACTTAAATTCATCCGGCAAGATAGTTGATAAATTATCCATTAAAAAATTCTTATCAGAATTCAACCTTTCAATAGCCTTTAATGAACTGGAAGTCCAAATTACTTGATATAAGTTTTTTTCTAAAGGCAATAATGCTAGTGGTCCTTCTTTTCTAAAAATTTCATAAGCGCGCTTTTCACAATGGCCTCTTAGAGAAACTTTAAAAGTTAAACAAGACTGGTTATAAGATTTTTTTATATCTACAAAATCTAAAAATTTTTTATCAAGTGAGTTTGCTCCTGTTGAAAGGAATTGATAATCAAATAAAATTTTTTTTCGTAACAATCTCTTTGGCGTCATAAAAAAAATATTTTCATAATTATCAATCTCTTGAAAAAATACGTTCATAAGATCCGAATGTTTAATTACCCAGCCAATATTCTCAGCAGCACTTATATCATCATCTAAGTCATTAGTTGATAAGTTGGTCAAAGCAGAAGTTACGCTATCTGAAATTGAAAGGGTATCAAAGCCAAATAAAAATGGTTCTAATTTTTCCCAAAGTCTGAATTTAGATAAGATTTTTCTTGTTGAGTGAGTAATTGCATAAGTTTTATCTTTATCAATTAATCTATCCTTTGTTAATAAATCAGTTAAAAAAATATTGCAATCAAATTTTGAAAGTACTATTGAAAGTAATAAACCTGTAGGACCCGATCCAACAATTTTAAAATTGAATTTATTTTTCATCAGATAATATAAATAACGACTATTTATTCAAATAAATATAGCAAATTTCCTCAAATGCTGGTCTTAATAAATAGGGATACTCACCAACCCATAAGTTAATTTCAGGAAGCCAAGCATCGGTCAAATAAAAATCTCTGTCAAAATTACGGTTATCAGATGTTAATAAACATCTAATACTCGAACCCACTCTAATTTGACTGTGCTTATTTTCCATAGGAAAACTTAACTTTTCCAAATAACCATCTTCATCTTCTAATTCAAGTACTAACCAAGTCCTTTTGTTTTCGATAACTTCTAATCGACCTTGCCTATTAGATTGTTCTCTTGAACTTTCAATCTTTTCTGTTTTATAGATATCAGATACATAACCGTCAAATATAGAAAAAAATTTATATTTTCTTAATTGCAAATTTTTTCTACTTGATTCAAGAATTGGGCCCCAGATGATATACAAAAAGAAAGCTACACAAAGCAATAACCAGAAATTATTTGTTTGATCTCCAGTCGAACTAATGATTAATGAGATAAATCCACCAATTGAAGAAACTATTACTCTTTGAAGAATTTTTCTTGGATTACCCAAAGTGTACTTAAATTGACTTCCGGTACCCACCGCAGGAATAAGTTTTGAAATTTGATTTGAATTAACTGGAATGAGCATTTTAAAAAATCAATTTTTCAAGTCCGTAGACTAAAGTTTCATAATTACCTATTTTTTTTATAGCCTGTAAAACACCTGGCATATATGCCTTCCTATCAATAGTGTCATGCTTAATTGTGTAAGTTTCACCTGGAGATCCCATAATTACTAACTGATGTGCCAATAATCCTGGTAATCGTACAGAATGTATATTAATTCCTGAATCTCTGACCCCTCCCCGCACACCTTTCAATGACTCAGACTCTTTTACTAAATTCTGATTAAATTTCTTTGGATATTCTTCAATCATTTCTGCAGTTTTTATACAAGTCCCACTAGGTGAATCAGCTTTTTGATTATGATGCATCTCTATTAATTCAATATTGTCATAAAACCTTGCGGCTACTGATGCAGCCTGCTGAAGAAGAACCATTCCTACTGAAAAATTAGGAATTATTGCACAACCAACGGATGCCTTCTGAGTAAAAACAGAAATGTCTTTTATTTGCGAAGGGCTAAGACCTGTGGTTCCTACGACTGGTGAAATACCATATGCGATAGCTGATCTAGTATTTTCATATACAGAATCAGGATGAGTAAAATCAACCAAAACAGGTTTAATATTTTCACTTCTATAATTTTGACTAACTGAGCATAATGTTCCTTCAAAATCGTTAGAAACAAAAATATCACAATTTTTTACCTTCAATAATTCAGAAATATTCGAGCCATTGTTCTTTTCATTTATGTCAATTGCTGCAACAAGTTCACAGTCTGTAGAATTTAATACTGTATTCACAACTTCGCTACCCATTCTGCCTAAAGCTCCGGATACTAGTACTGGTATAGGTTTTTGAGAATTTTCAATCATTTTTGTAAAAAATTTTTTTTTAAAGGTTGTTACACGCTATTTATATTGCACACAATAACGTCTTTTCATTCGTAGTCTGGTAGAAATACTTAAATAAAATCAATGTTTACGCAGGTCCGCTCAGCAAACCGCAGAGTATCTCCTGTTGAGGATAACAAACACAAAGTTGTAATAAAAGCAGTTTATGTTGTCCTTGAGCCACAATACCAAAATTCCTTAACGGAAGCTGCAAAGTCAATAAATAAGATGAATGGGCCAATAGGTATAGACCTTAGTGGCTATCTTATTGAAGAACTTAGGAATGAAAGTAATTTTGAAGATTTTAAAGAAGATATAGCTAATGCAGATATTTTTGTTGCTTCCTTAATTTTTATCGAAGATCTTGCTCAAAAAGTAGTTGATGCAGTATCTCCATATAAAGATAAGCTTAAAGCCTCAATTATATTTCCCTCTATGCCAGAGGTAATGAGATTAAATAAGTTAGGTTCATTTAGCATGGCCCAACTTGGTCAATCTAAAAGTATTATTGGAGATTTGATAAAGAAGAAAAAAGAATCTGATGGAGCAAGCTTCCAAGATTCAATGTTGAAGTTATTAAATACACTACCTTCAATACTTAAATATCTACCAGTAGAAAAAGCTCAAGATGCCAGAACATTCATACTGAGTTTTCAGTACTGGTTAGGTGGTACTACTGAGAACTTAAAAAATTTCTTGTTAATGATTTCTGAAAAGTATGCAGTTTCAGAGAACATAAAAGATCAAATAGAAGAATTCAAAATTCAAGACCCCGAAACATTCCCAGATTTAGGAATTTGGCATCCTCTTGCCCCTTGCATGTTTGAAAGTTTGAAAGAATATCAAAATTGGGAAAATAACAGAACGGATATAAATACTAAAAATGACCAAACACCAACAATTGGATTAGTTCTACAAAGGAGTCATATAGTCACTGGAGACGATGCTCATTATGTTGCTGTAATCCAAGAATTGGAATATAGAGGAGCAAGAGTTCTTCCTGTCTTCTGTGGTGGTCTAGATTTTTCTAAACCAGTTAATGAATTCTATTATGATTCAATCAATAAAGATTTACCCATAGTTGATGGAGTTGTATCTTTAACAGGATTTGCACTTGTTGGAGGCCCAGCAAGACAAGATCATCCTAAAGCTATTGACGCTCTAAAAAGGCTAAACAGACCTTATATGGTTGCACTTCCTTTAGTTTTTCAGACTACTCAAGAATGGGAAGATAGTGATCTGGGATTACACCCAGTTCAGGTAGCACTTCAAATTGCGATACCAGAGCTTGATGGAGCAATTGAACCTATTATTCTTTCAGGTCGTGATGATGCAACCGGCAAGGCTCATACGCTCCAAGATCGAGTTGATGTAATTGCTGAAAGAGCAATAAAATGGTCAACCTTAAGGGTAAAGCAAAGAAAGGACAAAAAATTAGCCATTACAGTATTCAGTTTTCCACCTGACAAAGGCAATGTTGGTACAGCCGCATATCTGAATGTTTTCGGTTCAATTTACAGAGTACTTCTTGAAATGAAATCGAAGGGATATCTAATAGATGAACTTCCAGGCAATTCAAAAGAATTAATGGAAAAAGTAATTAATAACCCTGAAGCAATGGATGGTTCTCCAGAACTAAATATTGCTCATAAGATGTCAGTAAAAGAGTACGAAGAGTTCACACCATATTCACAAAGACTCGAAGAGAATTGGGGTAAACCTCCTGGCAACCTTAATAGTGACGGACAGAATCTTCTAATCTATGGAAAACATTTTGGAAATGTTTTTATAGGAGTCCAACCTACATTTGGTTATGAAGGTGACCCAATGAGATTACTTTATTCAAGAAGTGCTAGTCCTCATCATGGTTTTGCTGCTTACTACACTTACGTAGAAAAAATTTGGGGTGCTGATGCTGTTCTTCACTTTGGAACTCATGGCTCACTTGAATTTATGCCCGGTAAACAGATGGGTATGAGTGAAACATGCTATCCGGATTCTCTCATTGGTTCATTGCCTAATTTGTATTACTATGCAGCAAATAATCCTTCTGAAGCAACAATTGCAAAAAGAAGAGGATACGCTTCAACTATTAGCTATCTGACTCCTCCTGCAGAAAATGCAGGACTTTATAAAGGTCTTAAAGAATTAAGTGAACTTGTTGGTTCTTATCAACAACTCAGAGAAAATAGTAGAGGTATTCAAATTGTTAATGCAATAGTTGAGACATCTAAACAATGTAATCTTGATAAAGATGTCGAGCTCCCTTCAAAAAACGTAGAAGAACTTTCTATAGATGAAAGAGATTTATTTGTTGGTAACATCTATAAACAGTTGATGGAGATAGAAAGTAGGCTATTACCATGTGGACTGCATACAATCGGAGAAGCTCCAACGGCAGAAGAAGCTGTTGCAACACTTGTAAACATTGCATCTTTAGAAAGAGAACAAGAGGGGTTAAGATCACTTCCTGGACTATTGGCCGAATCCATGAATCTTACTATTGATGAGGTTTATGAAGGTAACAATAAAGGTGAACTAAAATTTGTAGAGTTAAATGAAAAAATCATAAAGACGGCAAGAGAGTCGATATTTGCGATGGTTAACTCTTTAAAAATTGTGGATGGCAGAGTTTATTTAGAAAAATCACTTCTTACCAAACTCTTTGACTTTCTCAAAGTATTTGGTTTTAATTTGCCTACTCCATGGCTAAGAGTTTGTAGACTAAATGGATTTAATGAAGTAAACCAGAAAGAATTAAATAAATTATTTGATTATTTACTTTTCTGTTTAGAACAAGTCTGTGCAGACAAAGAAATGGATAGCCTTATCAAGGCATTGGATGGCAATTATGTTTTACCTGGACCAGGTGGAGATCCTATAAGAAACCCAGGTGTTTTACCTAGTGGTAAAAACATCCATGCACTTGATCCTCAATCAATTCCAACTACAGCTGCAGTCGCAGCAGCAAAGTCTGTGGTTGATAAATTAATTGAAAGACAAAAGGAAGAACAAGGTACTTGGCCCGAAACAATTGCCTGCGTTTTATGGGGTACTGACAACATCAAAACATACGGAGAATCGCTAGCACAAATCTTATGGTTTGTTGGGGTAAAACCAAAACCAGATTCTGTTGGAAGAATCAACAAATTAGAATTAATCCCACTAGAAGAATTAGGTAGACCAAGAATTGATGTAGTAGTTAATTGTTCTGGGGTGTTTAGAGATCTATTTATCAATCAAATGGCATTAATAGATCAAGCAGTCAAATTAGCTGCTGAGGCTGATGAGCCTTTAGAATCGAATTTTGTAAGAAAACATTCATTAGAACAAGCAGAAAAAGAAGGTACTTCTATAAGAGATGCATCTGCGAGAGTATTTTCTAATGCAAGTGGAAGCTATAGTTCAAATGTTAATTTAGCAGTAGAAAATTCAACTTGGGAAGAAGAAAATGAATTACAAGAAATGTATTTATCAAGAAAGACATATGCTTTCAATGCTGATAATCCAGGTGAAATGAATCAAAAAAGGGATGTATTTGAATCTGTCATGAAAACAGCAGATGTTACATTTCAAAACCTTGATTCATCCGAAATTTCTCTTACAGATGTAAGCCATTATTTTGATTCAGATCCAACCAAATTAATTAAAACACTTAGAGATGATGGCAAAGAACCAAGTAGCTACATAGCAGATACCACTACTTCTAATGCTCAAGTAAGAACTCTGGGAGAGACTATTAGATTAGACTCAAGAACTAAACTTTTAAATCCAAAATGGTACGAAGGTATGCTCAAATCGGGTTATGAAGGAGTAAGAGAGCTTTCCAACAGACTGAACTATACCCTGGGATGGAGCGCTACAAGTGGTCAGGTTGATAATTTTGTATATGAAGAAACAAATGAAACATTTATAAACGACGAAGAGATGAGAAAAAGACTAATGGATTTGAATCCTAATAGTTTTAGGAGGATAGTTGGAACATTATTAGAAGTTAATGGACGAGGATATTGGGAAACTTCGGATGAAAATATAGAACAGTTGAAAGAACTATACCAAGAGGTAGAGGATAAAATCGAAGGTGTCAAAGAATAATAGTCATATTATTTTCTGTAAATCCTATCAGCAACTTTTAAAATTTGATAATTAAGTTTTACATTGTGAACTCTCACAATATCAACATTAAGCTGTGAACAAAGACAACTTATTGCAAGTGTTCCAATATCCCTTTCTTTAGGATTATTCTCATTCAAAATTTCTCCTATAAATCTTTTCCTTGATGCCCCAATCAAAATAGGTAAATTTAATTTTTTAAATACATCTAAGTTTCTTAAAATTTCCAGATTTTGATTTAAATCTTTTGAAAAACCAATTCCAGGATCCACAATTATATTTTTCATAGATATATTTTTCTCTAAAGCATTTTTTATCAAATTCTCCAGAGAGCAATTAACTTCACTTAATACATTATCGTATTTGGAAAGTTCATTCATATTTTGACTATTTCCACGACTATGAGTTATGACAAATGGGCAATTAAATCTAGAAACAACGTCCAAAATTTCCTTATCCCTTCTTCCTCCTGTGACATCGTTTATCCAATTAGCTCCATTTAAAAGAGCTTCGTGAGCAACATCAGAATTAAAAGTATCAACAGAAATTAAGATTTCTGGATATTTAGATTTTATTAATTTCAAAAAAGGGATCAACCTTTTTATTTCGATATTAGATCCAACCTCTTTAGCCCCAGGTCTTGTGCTCTGAGCTCCAAGATCAACAATATCAACACCATTGGACAAAAATT
This sequence comes from Prochlorococcus sp. AH-716-I09, assembly GCA_028409275.1. Taxonomy (GTDB): domain Bacteria; phylum Cyanobacteriota; class Cyanobacteriia; order PCC-6307; family Cyanobiaceae; genus Prochlorococcus_A. The sequence continues at coordinate 10,124 of JAOOML010000020.1, forward strand.
GATTTACTTGATCTAAAACTTCTTTTGAGGAATTTAAATCTCCTCCATCACTAAATGAATCGGGGGTTAAATTAATAACACCCATAATTGAAGTTTTCTTTCCCCAGCCTTTTGGCCATGGGTTTTTCTTATTGATAATTTGCAATTCTTGCAAAACTATTAGGATCTAATGAAGCTCCTCCAACCAAAACCCCATCTATATCACTCATAGACATAATTTCATCAATATTATTAGGTTTAACTGATCCTCCATATTGAATAATGACATCATCAAAACCTATTAACCTTCTTATCAAAGAACATATCTTATTAGCGTCTTTAGCTTCACAAGTTTTACCTGTCCCAATAGCCCAAATTGGTTCATAAGCAACTATTAAATTGGATGGATCTGTATTTTCCAGTCCTTGTTCAACCTGCCTAGTAATAACCCTATCTGCTTCTCCTCTCTCTCTTTGTTCTAATGATTCTCCAACACAAACTATTGGAGTAAGTCCACAAGATTGTGCAAAAACTGCTCTTTTATTAATTTGTTCATCACTTTCACTAAAATATTTTCTTGGTTCACTGTGACCAACTATTGCATATGAGACTCCATGTTCTAGAAGCATTTTTGGAGATATTTCAGCAGTAAATGCTCCCTCATCTTCCCAATGAATATTTTGACTAGCAATTTTTAAATAATCAAAATCAGAATTGTTGGAAAAAGTTGAAATGGCAGTGAAAGGCGGTGCAATAACAATTTTACGATCATCTCTGATATTTTTTATTAAAGGTATAAATTCGTCTAAAAAAGATTTGGATTCAGCACAAGTCATATGCATTTTCCAATTACCAGCAATTACAGATTTTCTCAAAATACAATCTCCAAGAAAATCATAATAATATAAACCAAGCTTAATAGGCCATCTATTCAAAAATTAATTCATTTTTTAGAAACATAACTTTATCTCCCCTATTTAATTTTCTTCCTCTTCTAGTTTCAATTTCGCCATTAACTTTTACAGATCCAGATTTAATAAAAATTTTTGCCTCTCCACCAGAAGATACCAAATTTCGCCATTTTAAAAATTGATCTAATTTCATAGTTTTATAAATAAAAATATACTGATAAAGTAGGATAAATAATAAAATATATAATATCTTGCGATTAATACCTCCAGTCAGACCATATTCAAAAAGGTTTATAAAAGGGTTTATATGCATGCTAGTTTACGTGGCTTGCTGGCCGTTGCTAGCTTATTTTGCAGGAAACTTAATCCCAGCAATTGGTTCTGGTGAACTCAAAGAAGTATCTAGCATAATAGTTAAGTCATTATTAGTATTTTTAATTCAAAAAACTGCCCAATTTGGACAAGATGTTTTTATCGCAAAACCATCTCTTGAAATTAGTGAAATAATGAGAGGAAATTTATTTAGTAAAATTCAAAAAATAAATATGAATTCGGTTGAAAAAATTTCAGCTGGGGATTTCACATATAGACTTACAGAAGACGCTGATCGAGTAAGCGAAGTTATCTATAAAACAGCTCAAGATACTATTCCATGTACTTTACAATTATTAGCTGTAATAATTTATATGATTTATTTAGATTGGTCACTAACTTTATCAACATTTATATTAGCACCATTAATTATTCTCTCAGTTAATAGTTTTGGGAAAAGAGTTTTATTAGCATCTGAAAAAAGTCAAGAGGCAACAAGTAATTTAGCAAGTTTAATAGGTGAATCCATAAATGGAATGTCGACGATAAGAGCATTTGCTGCCGAAAGTTGGATTCAGAATAGATTTCAAAAACGACTTAGAGCTAATAAAAAAGCAAAATATAAAACATTAAAATTACTGGCATTTCAGCATCCAGTTGTAGGATTTGTTGAGGCATTTGGAATATTAGCAATTTTAGCTATAGGAGCCGCAAGAATTAACCTAGGCCTTCTAACTAGTCAGGAATTTAGTAGTTTTTTCGCTGCAATATTGATACTGATTGATCCAATAAGCCATATTAGTGCTAATTATAATGACTTCAAACAAACAGAAGCCTCGATAAAAAGATTAAGAAGTATAACTCTAGAACCTATAGAAGATGATAAAGAAAATTTAAAAAAGATAGACAAAATTGAAGGGAAAATAAGTTTCAAGACAGTGGACTTTGAATACAAAAAAGATAATCACGTTCTTAAAAACATAAATTTAGAAATCAAGAAAGGTGAAGTTACAGCATTCGTTGGAGCTTCAGGAGCTGGCAAAAGTACAATGATGGCATTGATATTAAAATTTATAATTCCAAGTAATGGAGACATTTTTATAGATGATAAAAATTTAAATTTGCTAAATACAAGAGATATAAGAAAAAATATAGCACTAGTGCAACAACAGCCTTTTTTATTTTCCGGTAAAGTTATCGATGTAATAAAAATGGGGAGAAATTTTACCAAAGAACAAATTATAGAATCAGCAAAAATAGCTAATGCTCACCACTTCATTCAAAATCTTCCTGATAAATATGAAACTAAGATTACTGAAAGAGGGTCAAATTTCTCAGGGGGACAGATTCAAAGGATATCAATTGCTAGAGCAGTACTAGGAAATCCATCGATTCTTCTTTTAGATGAAGCTACGAGTGCATTAGATGCAGAATCAGAATCGGAAGTTCAAGAAGGTTTAAACAGAGCCATGAAGAATAGAACAGTTATTATCATCGCTCATAGATTAGCCACAACTCAAGAAGCAGATAAAATAGTTGTCTTTGATAAGGGTCAAATTATTGAGGTTGGTAAACATAGTGATTTACTTAGTAAAGATGGAGTTTATAAAGAATTATGTGAAAAACAATTGATAAAGAAATTATGAATCTATCTTGAATGAAAAATCTATGAATGAAAACAGCAATGATTCACCAAATCCAGTATTAACATTTGAAGGGAAGAAGTATTTGATAAATGAACTTTCTAAAGACATAAAAGAATCGATAAAAGGGTTGCAGATAGCAGAAAAACAAATAAATATGTATGAAGACACATTAAAATTACTTTCAATTAGTCGAAATTCACTGGCTAATCAATTGAGAGAAAAACTGAATAATTTATAGTAAAATTTAAATATTGTGAATTTCTTGCAAAGAGTAAGTATTAATTTCATTACTTTGCAATGCTTTTATTGCTCTAATCGCTGCCCTTGCTCCAGGGATAGTTGTAAAAGTTGGAATATTATATTCTAATGCAGCACGTCTTAGATATGCGTCGTCATGTAGTGCCTGAGAACCTACAGGAGTATTAATTACTAATTGAACAAGTCCTGAACGAATGAGGTCTTCTACATTTGGCCTACCTTCATGTACTTTAAGCACTTCTTCAACTTGAATATCTAAATTAACCAAATATGCTGCTGTACCTCTTGTTGCGATTAATTTAAATCCTAAAATCAATAATTCTCTTGCAATTGCTTCAAGATTTTTTTTATCTAAATCATTAGTAGACAAAAAAGCTACTCCCTCAGAAGGAACGCCATTTCCTGCAGCTAATTCCGACTTAGCATAAGCAATTCCAAAATCTTTAGCTAAACCCATTACTTCTCCAGTCGATCGCATTTCAGGGCCAAGGAGTGTGTCAGATCCAGGAAATCTTTTGAATGGCAAAACAGCTTCTTTTACTGCCTGATATTTTGGAGAAAATTCCTTAGTAAAGCTAACATCTTCTAATGTAAAACCTTGCATTAACTGTGTAGCTAATTTTGCAACTGGTCTACCTATGGCTTTTGAAACAAATGGTACTGTTCTGGAAGCTCTTGGATTCGCCTCAAGAATAAATAATTTGTTTTCTTTATTATCTAAATTTGTAACTGCAAATTGCAAATTAATTAAACCAACAACATCAAGTCTTTTTGCAATTAAACTAGTCCATTTCTTTACTGTATCAAGAGTAGATTTTGAAAGAGAAATGGATGGTAAACAACACGCTGAATCTCCAGAATGAATTCCTGCAGGTTCAACATGTTCCATTAGACCAGCAATTACAACAGAACCTTGTGAATCACACAAAGCATCAACATCTATCTCAATAGCATTATTCAAATATTGATCAAGAAGGATTGGGTGATCTGGCGATACTTTTACTGCTTCAGAGATATATCTAGATAATTCATTAGCATCTTTAACAATTTCCATTGCCCTGCCCCCTAACACATAAGATGGTCTTACAACCAAAGGGAAACCAATTTTTTTTGCTACCATTACTGCTTCATTTTGATTACGAGCTAAACCATTTAAAGGTTGTCTAATGCTTAATTCAGAAAGTATTTTTGTAAACTCCTCTCTATCTTCTGCTAAATCAATAGAGAGTGGAGAAGTCCCAAGAATTTTTGATCCTGTTTTTAACCCATCAATAGATTTAAGCCATTCAAATAAAGGTAATGATAATTTCAGGGGTGTTTGGCCTCCAAATTGAACAATCAAACCATATGGATTTTCAGCTTCAACTATGTTGAGCACATCTTCTAAGGTAACAGGTTCAAAATATAAAATATCGCTCGTATCGTAATCTGTTGATACAGTTTCAGGGTTACTATTAACCATTATTGTTTTATAACCATTTGTAGAGGCTTGATATGAAGCATGACAACAACAGTAATCAAACTCTATTCCTTGACCAATTCTATTGGGACCTCCTCCTAGAATCATGATTTTTTTTGATTTATTAGTTTCTGAAATCTCACTATCAAAAATTTGAGAATTTAAATCGATATAAGACTCTTCGTAAGTTGAATAATGATAAGGAGTTGAGGATGAGAACTCTGCTGAACAAGTATCAACAGTTTTATAAATGGGTATGATCTTAAAATGTTTTCTATATCTTCTTACTTCAAAAAATTCAGAATTAGTTAACTTTGCTATCTGTTGATCTGAAAATCCTAATTGTTTTGCATTTAGCATCAAATCTTTATCTAGATCATAAAGTTCTTTTTCTTTCAAAAAATCATATTCAAAATTAAAGATATTGCGCAATTTTTCGATAAACCACAAATCAATATTCGTAATCTCTTGAATATAAGAATTATTTTTTCCAAGCTGCATAGCTTTTTTTATAAAAAGAATCCTTTCAGATGTTGGGTTTCTTAAACTATTCTTTAAGTCATTCTCGTTCTTAAATTCATCCAGTGAATCACATTCCCATCCACTAATTCCAACTTCTAAGGACCTTAATGCTTTCTGAAATGATTCTTCAAAAGATCGACCAATTGCCATTGACTCACCTACGGATTTCATGGCAGTGCTTAAGGTATTTGAAGAACCTTTAAACTTTTCAAAAGCAAACCTAGGAATTTTGGTAACAACATAATCAATTGAAGGCTCAAAACATGCAGGTGTTTTTCTTGTAATATCATTAATAATCTCATCAAGTGTATAGCCAACAGATAATAACGCTGCAATTTTGGCTATGGGAAATCCAGTTGCCTTACTAGCCAAAGCAGAGGATCTACTGACACGAGGATTCATTTCAATGACAATAACTTCCCCATTAATTGGATTTATTGCAAATTGAATATTGCTCCCTCCAGTTTCAACTCCTACTTCTCTAATAATTTTTAATGATAAATCCCTTAATCTCTGATACTCTTTATCTGTCAAAGTTTGAGCAGGGGCTACAGTAATTGAATCTCCAGTGTGGACGCCCATTGGGTCCAAATTTTCAATACTACATACTATAACTA
>JAOOML010000021.1 GCA_028409275.1 Prochlorococcus sp. AH-716-I09
CCCACATTACTCTCAATCTTTGTTACAGTCACTGCGTATCCCGAAGCTAAAAACGATTTCTCATGACGATCGCAGTTGGTAGCGCCCCACAAAGAGGATGGTTTGATGTCCTCGATGATTGGTTGAAGCGCGACCGCTTTGTATTTATTGGTTGGTCCGGACTACTTCTACTTCCTTGTGCATATCTTGCTATAGGTGGTTGGTTTGTCGGAACAACATTTGTTACCTCATGGTACACACACGGAGTTGCAAGCTCATACCTTGAAGGTTGTAACTTTTTAACAGCAGCTGTAAGCACCCCTGGCGATGCCATGGGACACAGTCTACTATTTTTATGGGGTCCTGAAGCCCAAGGTAGTTTCGTAAGATGGCTACAACTTGGTGGTCTTTGGAACTTCGTTGCATTACATGGAGTATTTGGTCTTATTGGCTTTATGCTTCGTCAGTTTGAAATTGCTGGCCTTGTTGGAATTAGACCATACAACGCATTAGCTTTCTCAGCAGTAATTGCAGTATTCACAAGTATTTTCCTTATTTATCCTTTAGGACAGCATAGTTGGTTCTTCGCACCTTCATTTGGGGTTGCAGCAATCTTCCGTTACATTCTGTTCATTCAAGGTTTTCACAATATCACTTTAAATCCATTTCATATGATGGGTGTTGCTGGAATTCTTGGTGGTGCTCTACTTTGCGCTATCCATGGAGCTACAGTACAAAATACTTTGTATGAAGATACAAGTATCTACACAGACGGTAAGGTTCAAAGTTCAACATTTAGAGCTTTTGATCCAACTCAAGAAGAAGAAACTTATTCAATGATTACAGCTAATAGATTCTGGAGTCAAATCTTCGGTATTGCTTTTTCAAACAAGCGTTTCTTACATTTCTTGATGCTATTTGTACCTGTTATGGGTATGTGGACATCTTCAATAGGTATTGTCGGCTTAGCACTAAATTTAAGAGCTTATGATTTCGTAAGCCAAGAAATCCGTGCAGCAGAAGATCCAGAATTTGAAACTTTCTATACAAAAAATATACTTTTGAACGAAGGTATGCGAGCATGGATGTCTTCTGTGGATCAACCACACGAAAACTTTGTATTCCCTGAGGAGGTTCTTCCACGTGGAAACGCCCTTTAATAATTTATTAAGAGCTCCAAACCAAAGTATTGAGGAAACTGGTTATGCCTGGTATGTAGGCAATGCTAGATTAATCAATTTATCTGGACGTTTATTAGGAGCTCACATTGCTCACTCTGGACTAATAGTCTTTTGGGCGGGAGCAATGATGCTCTTTGAGGTTAATCATTTTACTTTTGATAAACCAATGTGGGAGCAAGGTTTAATCTGTATGCCACACGTCGCAATGTTTGGTTATGGAATAGGCCCTGGTGGTGAAGTTACTGATATCATGCCTTTCTTCCAAGCAGGCGTGGTTCATTTGATAGCTTCTGCTGTTCTTGGTTTTGGTGGTATTTACCATTCATTAGCAGGTCCAGAAAAACTTGAAGAAGATTTCCCATTTTTCTCTACTGATTGGAGAGACAAAAATCAAATGACAAATATCCTTGGATATCATTTGATCGTTCTAGGTGTAGGTGCATTAGCGTGGTCAGTAAACTGGTGTTTTATTGGCGGTGCATATGACACATGGGCACCTGGTGGTGGTGAAGTCAGACTTGTTAATCCAACTTTAGATCCAAGAGTTATTCTTGGTTATCTATTTAGATCTCCATGGGGAGGAGCTGGTTCAATAATCGGTGTTAACTCCATTGAAGATATTGTTGGAGGTCATGTCTATGTGGGTATAACTGCAATTATTGGAGGAATATTCCATATATTCACCAAACCTTTTGGATGGGCAAGAAGAGCATTCATCTGGAATGGTGAAGGACTACTTAGTTATGCTCTTGGTGGAATTTGTGTAGCAAGTTTTATTGCCTCAACATTCATCTGGTTTAACAATACTGCTTACCCTTCAGAGTTTTACGGTCCAACAAATGCTGAAGCTTCACAGGCTCAAAGCTTTACTTTCCTAGTGAGAGACCAAAGAATTGGAGCTAACGTAGGTTCAACAATGGGACCAACAGGTCTAGGTAAGTATCTCATGAGATCTCCTACTGGTGAAATTATATTTGGTGGTGAAACAATGAGATTTTGGGACTTCAGAGGTCCATGGTTAGAGCCTTTAAGAGGTCCTAATGGATTGAGCCTTGAGAAAATCCAAAATGATATTCAGCCTTGGCAGGTAAGAAGAGCAGCTGAATATATGACTCATGCTCCTAACGCTTCTATCAACTCTGTTGGTGGAATCATTACAGAGCCTAATGCTGTTAACTTCGTTAATTTAAGACAATGGTTAGCTGCAGCTCAATTCTTCCTAGGATGGTTTACATTCATCGGTCACCTTTGGCATGCTGGACGTGCTAGAGCAGCCGCTGCTGGTTTCGAAAAAGGAATCGACAGAAAGAGTGAACCAGCTCTAGAAATGCCTGATTTAGATTAATTTCTACTTCAAATAAAAAAACCCTATCAAAAGATAGGGTTTTTTTTTGTTAAATTTTTTGTTTCGGCAAATTTTCTCTAAGCCATGGCAAACTTAAACCCATTACATTGCTAAAGCAGCCATCTATTTTTTCTATATATTTACCCCCTATACCTTCCAAAGCAAATCCTCCGGCGCAATATAAAGGTTCATTCGTATCTACATAACTCTTGATTTCCCAATCTTCCAACTTGGAAAAATAAACTCTTGAACTTATTGTTTTTTTTATTATTTCAGTGATCCTAAACATGTTTAAAGTTGTATCAAAATTTCCAATTAGTAGAGTATGACCAGTGTGTAAAAAACCAAATTCACCAGACATTTTTTTCCACCTAATAAATGCCTCTTCTTTGTCAAATGGTTTTCCATAAGCTTCACCTTTAAATTCAAAAATTGAGTCGCATCCCAGGATTTCCAATGGACCATAATTAAATTCTACTGGCAATGATTTTTTTTTAATATTTTCAGATAAACTAATAGCCTTTTGAAAAGACAATTCCACAGCTAAATTAAATATATTCCTTTCTTTAATTGAAGTTTCATCAAAGTTACTTGATATTTGAATAAATTCAATTTGACAATTTTCAAGTAATCTCTTTCTAGATCGAGAAGCAGAGGCTAGAATTAACACAAATTTTTAACAAATTATAATTCATTTTACTAATTAATAAATTTCAAAATTAATAAAAACTGCAAATGGAGTTAGAAAGCAAATTAAATGAAATAAAGAAACCCATAATGGTTCTAGGCACTTCCAGTGGAGCAGGAAAATCATTAACTGTTACGGCTATTTGCAGGATTCTTAAAAATTCAGGAGAGGCGCCAATACCATTTAAAGGACAAAATATGAGTAACAACGCTTGGGTTGATTGGAATGGAGGAGAAATGGCTTATTCACAAGCACTTCAAGCTTTTGCTTGTGGTATTAGTCCTTCTTCTGAAATGAATCCTATTTTATTAAAACCGCAAGGTGATTCAACAAGTGAGGTCATACACCTTGGCAAAAGTATAGGAATAACAACTGCTAAAAATTACTACAAAGATTGGTTTATTCCAGGTTGGGAAGTAATAAAAAAAAGTTTAAATTCAATTTATCAGAGAAATCCAAACTCTCGTTTAGTTGTCGAAGGTGCTGGGAGTCCAGTTGAAATGAATTTGATTCATAGAGATCTCACTAATTTAAAAGTTGCGAAGTATTTAAATGCAAATTGTATTTTGATTACCGATATTGAAAGAGGAGGGGTATTTGCCCAAATAATTGGGACTCTTGAACTAATGAAACCTGAAGAAAAAAAACTTATTAAGGGAATAATTATAAATAGATTCAGAGGCGACATTTCACTATTTGAAGAGGGGAAAAAATGGATAGAAAGAAAAACACAAATTCCTGTTATTGGGATTATTCCATGGTTAAATGATACATTCCCTCCAGAAGACTCTCTAGATTTATTAGAAAAAAAATTGCGATCCACATTTCCAGAAATAAAAGTTGGAATTATAAAATTACCATCAATAAGTAATTTCTCAGATTTTGATCCATTGGAAAATGAGGAATCCATATTAATTGAATTTATAGTAAATTCGCAAAACCTTGAGAAGTACGATTTTATTATTATCCCTGGAAGTAAACAAACAATTAAAGATCAAATATTTCTTGAAAAATCTGGTTTATCAGACGACATAAGAAAATATTCTATTAATAAAGGTCATATCATTGGAATTTGTGGAGGTTTACAAATGTTAGGAACAAAGCTAGATGATCCCTTTTTTAAAGAGGGCTCAAAAACAAAAACAGAATATAAAGTTGAAGGTATTGGTTTACTTCCTTTAAAAACTACGTTCTTTGAGAAAAAATTAACTCGTCAAATAAGTTCTGAATCTTTATGGCCATGCAAATCAAAAATTAATGGTTTTGAAATCCATAATGGGAAAACTGAATTGGATAATATTGAAAACTCATTTCAGGTAAATCCTATTTTTAAGGACTTAGATCTAGGTTGGTACAAAGAAAGTAATGAAGGAGGAACTATCGCAGGTACATACATTCATGGGATCTTTGAAAATGACAGCTGGAGAGATCAATATATAAATTTAATTAGAAAGAGCAAGAATTTACCAATTTTAAATAAAAAATCAACATCTTATAAAATTAAAAGGGAACTAATAATTAATAATCTTGCGAATGAATTTGATAAATATTTAAATATCGAACAATTATTAAATTGAAAGAAAAAAAAATAAAAATTAAATGGCCAAATAATATTGAGACTTATGCCTCAGAGGGTGATGATTGGTTTTCTACTGCAAGCAAAGCAGGTTTAGAAATTCCAACGGGATGTTTGACGGGAAGTTGCGGCGCATGTGAAATAGATGTCAATGGAGAAACAATAAGGGCTTGTATAAGCGATATAAGGAGTAGAAAAAAATGTTTATTAAAAGTTTCTTTAACTACAGATCCCTTTTGGGCAAATTAAATATTTTTTTCGAAAATAATCGTTCCACCAATAAACCTGTCAAGAAGGATAAGTAACCATAATGATTTAGGCTCTTAGAAAGTTCTATTTAATTTAAAATTAAACGAAAGACTTATTCTTTCTTCATCAGATAAATTGATCTCAACTGCATGAGGAACCCAAGCAGGAAAAACAATCAGCATGTTTTCTTTTGGTGAAATTGTATTTATGGGATAGTCATATCCTTGCATTTGATAGCCTTCTTTAAAATGCCCCATGTATTCTGTTGAGATTAAGTCGGCTTCATTAAAATTCCTATAAAAAAGAAATCTTCCTCCTCTCATCTCTTCTGGCACTTTAATGAAAAACACACCTGAATAAGTTAATCCTGAATGTGTGTGAGGTGTATTAGAAGAACCTTTCCCACTTATATTTATCCAAAAATTTGTTAGTTGCGGGTTACCTTCCCTACTTATATGATGGATTGTATTAACTGCGCTGATTATTTGCTTTAATAATTGATTAGTTCCTGGAAGATTATCTAAATTTCTTATATCTTTTGAATGATAACCCTGAAAACCAGCATTACTTTTACGTACACCATCCTTATCATTTTTTCTTATTAAATATGCCTCATTTTGTAATTGCTCTATATTTTCATTTAGTTCAGCAGTCCAAAACTGGGTAGGGAATAAAAAACCAGGTTTAATTTGAACTTTCATGTCTAACAAAATTTGTTAATCTTTAATAACTTTAAAATATAAATATTCTCAAAAATATCAACTTTAAAAAGTTGTTATCTTCTTTTTTTAAAATGAGTAAGGTACAAATTAGAATAATTAGCTAAAACTAAAAGCAACAATAAAAAAGTATTTAAATAGTTCAAATTAATTTAAAATTTATATTAATCTTTAATTTATCATCAAATTTTTGAGATGAAACCCTCATCTTTAATGTGACGGTTTGAACCTCAAATAGATTTCGAAATCTACAAAATTTTTATGTTAATGTAATTTCCCTTAACTTCTTGCCCCAATCATAGTTATCAGGATAGGGGGCTATTTTGAACTCTAAACAAAATTTATTACCACACATATCTTATTAAAAGATTCATCCTGATTCTCGAGTGAAATCTTAAACTAAGAGGGTTTTCATTGAGATTAATCCATGAGAAGATCTCAGAAAGTTACTTGTACTAGCATTTTTGTAAAGCAATAAATCCCCTCAACACTTTTAAAGAAAAAAGGTCTTAAATTGTCTTAATTCACCTGACATTATGAGACACTATTTTTAGAAGAAAATACAATAATTACTGTTATTGCAATTATTTACAGAAAGTCTCTGAAACTGTCAGACACAAAAAATAATACAAATTGGGTGAAATTCCATCTCAAGCAACTAAGGCAAATACTTGAATGTATATAGGACGTATTATTAAGTAATTAAGGAAATTATCCACCAACACATTTTGTGTATTTATATGGACCACTTTGGACTATATAGGAAAGTCAATAAAAGTAGAGAATTTGCATAAAAAAGACCTCTATTTTAAGAGGTCTTTTCTTAGGTTTCCCGATTAAAGTGTTTCCTTGTTTCCACTTTTTCAGTAAAACCACTCCTTCACACATATATAAACTATGGCATATCTTTTTTTTCCGTGGAAGGGTAAATGGAATATTACTAAACCGTCATATGTTCCAGTTGTCTCTTCAGGAATATTATTTGGCATTTAATAATACTGAAATTTAGAGAAAACTGTTTTTGATTATCAGAATTTAATGAGTAAGGAGTTTATGATATAAATAATCTTCTTTTTTCCATTTTCAAACATTCTGCTTTATTCAGAGTTAATATTTCTCAATCTTTCATCAATACTAAGATGAATTCGATAGGTTAGTTTCAAAGAAATTTAATATGGTATTACCTTCCCCCCAAATTGCGATTGGATTATTGCTTATAAGTATTGGGATAGTGGTAACTTTTGATATCAAAATTGATTTATTTAAAAATAAAGAGTAAAAAAAATTGTTATTAATCAAAATAATGATATAAATTTGATCAAAGAATAATTAATCTTAACTAGATTAAGAATAAAAAACATCCAGCAACAAATCCACTTATATGACCCAGTAAACTTACTCCTGGGATGAAAGAGAAAATCAATCCTATAAAGCATATTGTCCTTGACATTTTTTGAACTTCATAATTGGATTTTAAACCAATTTTTTTACCTAAAAAATAGCTCTTCCCATAAAAAGAAGTTAATAGTAAGAACCCGAATAAAGCATAAATTATTCCACTAAATCCTAAAGTGGCATAGTTAGGATAGATATTAAAAAAATACGATAAGATCTTTTCGTAAACCCAGATAATAAAAAAATTTAAACAAGTACAAATTAAAATAAATTTTAGATAAAAAAATCTGCTTTCCATTCCAAGTCTCATAAGAAAATATCTTGTGATAATTATGCCACCAAGATTACTTAACAAATGATTTAAATCTGCGTGGACTAGAATTGATGTGAAAATCCTATAAGGTTGGTCACTAATTAATCTTGGCACAAAGTAAAAAATTTCTTTATCAAACACTCCAATTAAATCTGTAAAAATAAAAACTGATATTAAAAAAAATCCACTTATAAAAAATTGCCAATCATATTTATATATTGAATTATTAAAAGGCATTTTTTATTTTAAAATAAAATATCTTCTAACATAAAAGACCCTGAAAAGGGTCTTTTATATCTACTATTCATATTGCCACTAATACATTTTACAATGAGAACTTGTTGGGTGGTCTATACATTCTTTTTCCCAATAATTTTGTCTTTGATCATTAGGTAGTTGATAATTGAAATCGTGCATTCTCCACACGTCTGAAGTTGCATTTCTGAGTGCAGTGAATGGAGTGGTGAGTTTCATAAAACCTCCTATATCTCTACTTCTTAATTATCCACCTATTAAATTTAAATTCATAGAGTATTTCTACCCTAATTTTAGTGTTTTGTGGTTGTCGCGACATTCTTTTCCCATTTAGTTAAAAGTAGAAATAATTAAAGAGTCAAAAGCACTTCATCGACTTTGTGGACAGCGAGGTACATACGAATCGAAGAGGGCAAAAAATGCCCTCTTATTTTTTTTCAATTTTATTAGTGCTTTTATTAAAGAATTAAACTTATAAAGTAAATCATAATATTATTAATCAAAAGATAATGATTAAAATCTGTTTGGATGAGTTCAAAAAGTATGTATGGAAAATATGAGCACTAAATGGGATAGCAAATCTTGGCAGAAAGATTTCTTAAACATGAAGTCACATACTCCCTCAGACGCAAAGCTCTTAATGGAAGGTGTAAAAGGATTAAAAGATGCATGGCGTCTAGGTGTTCTGCATGTTGAATACGAAAGACTGAAGAAAAGACAAGAGGAGCAGCAGCAGCAATGAAAGAAAAAATAAACTGGCAAAAAGAATTAATAGAAAGCGGAAAATTCAATGATAAATTTTCAAAGAATTTATTAGAAAATGGAGCAAAGAATTTCATGCAAGGAATATATCTCGGATATATGTATTCAAGATGGAGAAAAATTAGAGGATTGGATAAAGATGAACCCATAGAAAACAAAGGTCAAATGCAATCATCTTTTAAAGATTTTGAGAAGAAAATCAAATAAAGATGATACCTAATTCACTTTAGAAGAATCTGGACTAACTCATTATTAATAAGCGATCTTGAGGAATCCACCAACACATACTTCGTGCATCAAATATCCACCAACACATCAAAAAATATCCACCAACACATCCACCAACACAATCAGGAATACACTGGTAAATATTGGACTATATAGGACAAGCAACTTCTTTAAAAACCGATTTTGACTACATTATTGCCCACATAGCACTTTACAGGAAGATTATTAAACGGAGAGGGTGGGATTCGAACCCACGAACAGTTTCCCGTTAAACGATTTCGAGTCGTTCGCTTTCGACCACTCAGCCACCTCTCCATAATAAAAATAATAAATGGATAATAATATTTTGAATTTTTATTTTAATCCCAACCCGCTTCTTTCATCATTCTTAAAGCCATAGAATTGTTTTCTCCAAGTTGTTCAACTGTAACTTTATCGGGTGTAAAATCCCCAAAGTTTTTAACAATCTGATTTTGATTAAGTTCTTTCAAAGGATGTTCGAAAGTGGGAGCAGCCAATCCCTTACTTCCTAGAGGAGAAGCCAAAAATTCAAGAAGTTTAACAGCTTCCGATTTATTTGTAGCATATTTCGCCAAACCCCCAGCACTAATATTTAAATGAGCTGGATTTGGTGTTAAAACAACTGTTTTTTTTGCATACAAAGAATCTCTTCTTCCGTTAACTCCAGCAAGCATCCTAGCAACATAATAATGATTTACAATGCCCACTCCACATTTTCTCTTTGATACAGCTCTAACTATAGAAATATCACCGGGGAAAAAGGGTTGCGATACATTTGAAAGCATTCCTTTTAACCAAGTTTTAGTAGCCTCTGGGCCCTTATTTACTATTTGGTTTGCGACAAGAGATTGATTATAAGGACTTTTTCTATTTCTCAAACAAACCTTTCCTTTTAATGATGGGTCAGATAAATCTGTATAATCATTAATCTTATTTACATCGACGACCTTAGGGTTAGCAACCATTACTCTTACTCTCCTCGTCAAGGCATACCATTCTTTATTTGGGTCTTTCAAACCATTGGGAACATCGTTTTCAAGACTTGATGATTCAATTTTCTGAAGTAGACCTAATTTAGCCGCATTTGTTATTCTTGCAGCATCTACAAGCAAAATCAAATCGGCTTGAGAATTTTTTCCTTCTCTTTTCAATCTTTCAATTAAGGAGATACCTGAAGCTTCAATTAGCCTAACTTTTATGCCAGTTTCTTCTGCAAATTTCTTATAAATTTCTCTATCAGTATTGTAATGTCTACCAGAATAAACTTTAACTTCTCTCTCTGTAGAATACGTAGGGAGACTTACATTAAATAGAAATGTAGATGCTAAGACTGAATAAAATAATTTTTTAAACTTTTGCACTTTTTCTAATTAGTATCTATGGTTACTTTATCTCTAACAACCTAACAAGAGTTCTAAAAGACATTTTCTATACCTCACTTTGTATCATTTTTAATATAAGCAATGAATTATTTAACTCATCAATTATTAAATACTCAAGAAATAACTCTTTTAAAGAAGAATTTATTTCTAAAAGATTTGCAATGGGAAGATGGCAAAAAAACTGCTGGGAATCACGCGGCAAAAGTTAAAGATAATCTTCAATTAGATAGAAGTTCAAATGTTTCAAAAAAATATGCTGAATTAATTGAAAAAAAAATACTAAATGATTTATTAATAAAAAGTTTTGCCCTGCCTAAAAGAATTCATGGAACAATGTTTACTAAATCATTGAAAGGAATGAAATATGGAAGACATATAGATAATGCCTTTATGTCTAGTGGAAGGGCAGACTTATCCTTCACTATTTTTCTCAATGAAAAAGATAAATATTCAGGAGGTGAATTATTAATTGAAGGCTTAAATTCAGAAAATAAATTTAAACTTGATGCGGGAGACATAATTATATATCCAAGTACTTATCTACATTCTGTTCAAGAAGTGATTAGTGGTGAAAGAATAGTTGTTGTTGGATGGATAGAAAGTTATATAAAAAGTATCGAGGAGAGAGAATATTTATTTGATCTCGATGCTGGAGCAAGAGCATTGCTTGCTAGGCACGGTAGATCTGATGAACTTGACCTTATTTTTAAATCCTATTCAAACCTTCTTCGTACGTTAGGAGATTAATAAGAAACATTTTATACACTAAATAGAATATAAAAACTAAATTGGTTAAAATAAAAAAAAAGTTTTACGATGCCCAAAAAAAGTTCAATAGCAATTTTTTTAGCCGCAACAAGTGCACTCACAATTGCAACAACTGAATCAAATACGTTAAAAGCTGATGAAAATGATCTAGGAGGTTTGAAGGAATGGAATACTGATATGCCTGTAGATGCTGATTTTATATTAGATTCAGAAGCTCAAAAGATTGCAGATGAAGCAGCTAAGTCAAGCATGTGTATACCTATTGGTGAGGGTGAAAATTGCTGGTAATAAAATATACATAAAAAATACATAAAAAAACCACTTGTTAAAACAAGTGGTTTTTTATGTTCTCTAAATACTATGAAGTATCTTAGAACTTGAATGTTGTTTCTAGAACAAGTCCATTGTTATCATTCCCAGCTGTACCATCTCTATCAGAGTTACCAAATACAGTAGTTCTTACTGCTGTTGCATCATTAACTTTGTATTCATAGTAAGCCTCATATGAGAAAGGGTCTACTACATCATCTTCTCTAGTTTGAGGTTGTCCAAACGCAAGACCGATCTTATCATCAGCCTGGAACATATCTGCCCAGTTTAAACCCACGAAAATCATGTCGGTTTGATCTGCAGTTGAAGCTGCGCCATCAATGTCAGAAAAGTCAAAGCCAACAGATATTGAAGGAGTTGCAGTACCAGTTTCCTGTGGTCTCCACCAGGCTCTTAAACCAATATTTGTACTATTTGCAGAACTTGCTCTAGCAATACCTTTTGTAGTACCAAAGTAAGAGTCAGACCAACCATTGTATTTAAGATTCAGCATCGCCGAAACAGAGTATTGAGGCTTGGTATAACCAACTTGGGTAGCCCAACTTGTTTTAGCTTCATCAGTCAACAAGCCTTTATTTGCATCATTTGTTTGTTGTGAAACAAAGTTTGAACTAATAGCAAAACCATTATCAGCATTATATGCCCAACCAAAACCTGAGTTAGTACTAGCACCATATGCAGAAGCATTACCACCAAGAGTAAATTGCTTCATTGTTGGACTATAAATCGAAGGTGTAGTCGCGTGCATATAATAGTTTTCAATTTCTGGTCCTATCCAGAATGTATTACGCTCTCCTATAGGGAATGTATACCAAATTTTGTCAACTTTGATATCATCGCCATTACCTTTTGATGAAACTAAGTAACCACCTTGCTCTTCAGTCGATTGCCAACCTGAAGCATTACCTGTTTTAAGTCTTACATAAAAGTTGTCATCACCAGTAAAGCTAGTATTGAGATTCATCTGATACATATACTGCATCTGGACTTGCTCACTGTTATTACTTGTGTAATTACCGTTGTGATCAGCTGCGGTTAGAGCAAATACTGCTTTACCATCAAGAGTTGTTGTGTCTGAGAAGCCACCTGCTTCAAAGTTATTCTGCTTGGCTTCAAGTCCGTCAAGACGACCTTTTAAAGTTGCAATTTCTTCATTAACTTCGTTAACGAATGTAGTGTTATCTAATCTGGAAACTTTTTTTGTGCTACGTACATAGCTATTCATTTCCTCTAGATTTATTGTGTCGGAAGCTTGAGCAGCTACTGGAGCAATCAAGCTCATAGCAGTTCCTGCAACCAACATTTTTTGGAAGAGTTTCATTTTACCTCACACGTAAAAGCCCATAAAAATGGGTAACTATACTGTATCTTGTGTAACCAAAAAAGAAAGAAAGATAAGTATCAAGGCCATGTATCTTTTGATACATCTTTTTTTTTATTAACCTATTATTTTTTTCGATAAGGGAAATCCCAAAAATTCTCTTTCCTCCATCCAGCTTGAAGCAACTTCTCTAGCTAATTTTCGAATCTTTTCTATATATTGAGCACGATCTGTAACTGAAATTACTCCCCTTGCATCAAGTAGATTAAAAGTGTGGCTACACTTTAAAACATAATCAAGTGCAGGGTAAGTTAGCTTCTTATCAATTAATAAATTTGCTTCATCTTGATAGATTTCAAATAATTTTCTGAGATTTTCAGGATTAGATTCAGTAAAGTTATAAGAGCATTGACCTTTTTCAAATTGGAGCCAAATATCGCTGTATTTCAAATTTTCGTTCCAGTCTAAGTCCCAAATACTTTCTTTATCTTGCAAGAACATTGCAATTCTCTCTAAACCATATGTAATTTCAATTGGTATTGGATTACAATCAACTCCGCCACATTGCTGAAAATAAGTAAATTGAGTAACCTCCATACCATCCAACCATACTTCCCAACCCACTCCCCATGCTCCAAGAGTTGGTGACTCCCAATTATCTTCAACAAATCTTATGTCATGATCTTTAGGATTTATTCCAAGTGATTCCAAAGATTTCAAATATTTTTCTTGTATACCATCTGGAGAAGGTTTAATTATTACTTGATATTGAAAGTAATGTTGAGCCCGATTTGGATTTTCTCCGAATCTTCCATCTGTGGGTCTTCTACATGGTTCGGCATATGCAACAGACCAAGGCTCAGGTCCAATTGCTCTCAAAAAAGTATGAGGATTCATTGTTCCAGCACCTTTTTCGGTGTCATAAGGCTGCATAATCAAGCAACCTTCTTCGGACCAAAATTTATTTAAATTTTGAATTATATCCTGAAAAAACATCAAATAAAAAAAGTTAAAAAATTAGATCAATGCCAATAGATATAATAACAAAGCTTAAAAACAAAAAAATTTTATTTATCAATTTCTGAAAAATATCATCTGGCAAAAAGCTTTCAAAAATAAAATCCTTACAAACAAATTAGAAATTAATTATCTAAAAAAATCTAGTGGAAATGGTCCAAAAGTACTGGATTCTTTAAATTCATTATCATATTGACAAGTTAATAAAATCCCTTCTCCAAGACCATTTTCGGATCGAATAAAAACACTACCAGTTTTTTGATTAGCTTTCAAAAAAACACTTCCATCAGCATGGAGAGAATCTAAATTGCAAAATTGAATTGAAGAATATTTTTTTGAAAATGATTGCAATGCTTCAATAGCTTTAATATCAGATGGTGCCATTATTCCTAATGTTATCCAATCCGCATTAAAAATATTTTCTTCTAGTTCTTCTAAAAGTTTTTTTACCTGACTATTACTTAATTGAGGTGCAGTTCTAAAACTATTTAAATCAACTAACTTATTAATTTCCATAAATTAATACCTAAAAAAATAATCTTTAACCAAATGTTCTCCCATTCCAAGACCACATTGAAGCAGGCACATTAACGAAAGAAATATAAATCTTATCTATTGGAATTCCCATTTTCTTGTGTACGAAATCAGATATTGGTTTTGCCATTTCAGAAGTATTTAAAGAACCTATTGACCTAATTTCTAAAAAGCAACAGGGACTTTCGTCTTCAAAATACATTTCGGAACTATCATCTAATTTAGCCATTACAAATCTTTTTGGTTTATAAGTTAAAGATGAAACTAATTTTGAAATTTCTTCAAGTAATTTTTTCTTATCATTTACCCTAACTGAAGTAGAAACATTAATGTAAGGCATATTTACGCTGCTAAATAATCTTTTTGGGAATCACTTTGTAGATAAACAGTTTTAGTTTTTAAAGCTTTTTTTGATGAAAGATATGCCAAATCATATGAACTTATTCCGTTTTTGTAGGGATTGAAAAGAGCATTTTTAGATCTGCTTTTTTTGCTCCTTTTGAAATCAATCATTATTAATTAAATTCTTAATTAATAATTTAACTTTTTTAAAGTAGATGTCTAGTTTTTTTATCTTTAGTTTATTAAAAGCAAAATATTTCTTAAACACGATATAAATTTCTATTTACTAAATTTAAAACACATCACTATAAAATTATTTTGGAAGTTTTAACTAATTATCAAAGAAAAAAACTTGATGAGAGCAATGATGAAGAATTTTATTCTCACCCAAAATTTGTTTATCACTTAGATTCAAACTTCAGGAATTATTTATCTAATATCTATAAAAATGAAATTTCAGATTATTCAACGGTTCTCGATTTAATGTCTAGTTGGGACAGTTATTTACCTGAAGATAAAACATATAAAAAGGTTATTGGCCATGGATTAAATAAACAAGAACTTGAAAAAAACAAAATGTTTGATACTTATTGGATACAAAATTTCAATTTGAGTCAAGAAATTCCTCTGGAAAATAAAAGTGTTGACTATTGTTTAATGGTCGCAGCTTGGCAATATTTACAATATCCAGAAAATTTAACTAGAGAAATTGAAAGAATTTTGAGTAGCCAGGGCAAAGTTATAATAGCTTTCTCAAATAGAGCATTTTGGCATAAGGCACCTAATATATGGACTACCTCCACCGAAGAAGAAAGAGTCAAATATGTAAGAAAAGTATTAATCACAAACGGATTTAATGAACCAAAGATTATTAAGAAGTTTAATCAACCCGTCCTTAATATCTTTAATTTTTTAAATAAAGACCCATTTTATTGCTTAATTGCGACTAAAGGTTA
>JAOOML010000022.1 GCA_028409275.1 Prochlorococcus sp. AH-716-I09
ATTTCCACCGCCGTAGCCACCACCATTATTTCCACCGCCGTAGCCACCACCATAGCCGCCACCGTAGCCACCGCCATTATTTCCACCACCGTAGCCGCCTCTTCCTCCTCTACGAGGTCCCCCGGATCCTCTTGGCTCTGCCTTATTAATTCTTAATGGTCTGCCCATAAGCTCTGTGCCTTGTAAACCATCAATAGCAGTTGACTCAATGCCTTCATCTGCCATCTCAACAAATGCAAATCCTCTTTTTCTTCCAGTATCTCTTTCGAGAGGAAGAGAACAATTTAAAACTTCACCAAAAGGGGCAAATAACTGTAAAACATCTTCACGTTCTGCACGGAAAGGCAAATTGCCAACAAAAATACTCACTTTAAACTCAAAAAGAAAAACCTAATTAAAAAAACTACTGTAAGTAGCTTTATAACATTACATTATTATTCTACTTCAAAGCATACCCTTGTTGTAGAAAAATAAATATAGACTCAAGATAACAATTTTTTCTGCCAGTTTTTTACCTCCTTTTCTACTTGGGAAAAACCTGTTCCGCCCTCACTAGTTCTTGACTTAACGACATTAACGGGTTCAAGATCCACGAAAACATCCTCATCGAATTCAGGATGAAATTTTTTGAATTCATCAATTTTAAGATTTTTAAATAATATTTTTCTCTCTAAGCAATACTTAACCATTTCACCTACAACTTGATAAGCAGTCCTAAATGGAACCTGTTTACCAACCAAATAATCTGCCAAATCAGTAGCATTAGAAAAATCATTTTCTACAGAATTAGACAAATTTTTCATATTAAATTCTAATCCCTCGTTTAATAAAATAGTCATTGCTTGAATACAAGAAGATATAGTCTCTGCAGTATCAAATATTGGCTCTTTATCTTCTTGGAAATCCTTATTATATGCAAGTGGTACTCCCTTTACCATCGTTAACAATGCTTGAAGATGTCCATAAACTCTGCCTGTTTTACCTCTTATCAATTCTGGAACATCTGGATTTTTTTTCTGCGGCATTAAGCTACTGCCTGTAGCACATTTATCTGTTAATTTTGCAAAAGAAAATTCATCAGTTACCCATAATATTATTTCTTCTGAAATTTTACTCAAATGAGACATTAATAAAGCAGATGCAGAAACGAACTCTATACAAAAATCTCTATCACTCACAGCATCAATACTATTTTTATAAATCTTCTCAAAACCCAATTCTAAAGCTGTAAAGTTCCTATCAATTTTTATTTTTGTTCCAGCCAATGCTGCAGCTCCTAATGGGGAAGTATTGACTCTTGATCTTACTTCTTTAAACCTATCTCGGTCTCTTTGGAACATTTCTAAATAAGCCAAAAGATGATGAGCTAACGATAATGGTTGCGCTCTTTGCATATGTGTATATCCAGGTATTAATGTATAAATATTGGATTTAGCAAGATTTAATAAAGATTTTTGCAAATCAGTAATTATGATTTCAAGGTTATCGATCTCTTTTCTTAGCCACAATCTTATATCAGTACCAACTTGATCATTTCTACTTCTACCTGTATGTAATTTTTTTCCAGTTGCACCAATTAAACTAATTAGTTTTTCCTCAATACAATAGTGAATATCTTCAGCAGGAGGACTAGGAAAAAATTTACCCTCCAAATACTCAACTTTTATTGTCTCTAGACCATTAATAATCTGCAAAGTTTCAGAAGAGGATAAAACTTGAGTTTTACCAAGCATTTTTGCATGAGCTATCGAGCAATCTAAATCCTCTAAAATAAGCTTACTATCAAAACCAATTGAAGCATTAAACTTTTCAATAAAGGGGTTAAGTGTATTATCAAATCTTTTACTCCAAACTTTGGCCATATCAATTAGTAACTTTAGATATCTCTAATAAAGCATTTTTTTATATAGGTGACAAAAAATATCTATTTCAACTGAAAAACAACCATGGAAGCATCATCTTCAAGATGTCTATTTTGACCTGTAAAGTCATCTAACTTTTTAAATATTCTATTTAAGATTTCTTGAGATGTATAGGAATGCTGGCACAATTTTGTAAGAATTTTAATTAGCCTTTCTTCATCAAATCTTTCACCTAAAGAATTAGAAGTATCTATTACTCCATCAGTGTAATAGAGGACTAAATCATTTTCATTAAGCTTAATTTCACCACAGTGATATTCAGCATCTTTTTGTAATCCAAGTACTAATCCTTCTGCATCTAGTTTTATAATTTTCTGATCTGAATTCTTCCAAAGCAATGGAGGATTATGCGCTGCATTAGCAAATCTCAATTTTCTAGTCCTCGGATCATAATCTGAATAGAATAATGTAACAAATCTATGTGATTGGTCTAGATCATTTATTGCTAGTTGATTCAAATCATGCAAAATCCTATCAGGAGGTAAACCTGTCAGAACCTCTGCACGTAACATCCCTCTAAGCATAGTCATTAAAAGACCAGCTGGAATACCTTTACCCATTACATCGCCTATTACCAAAGCCCATCTAGATTTTTCTTTTCTTTTTTCTGAGATATTCGTCTTAAGACACATAAAATCATAGTAATCTCCCCCTAACTGGAGAGCAGGTCTACAATGTGCAGCAAGGTCTACACCATAAATAATTGGACAATAATCCGGAAGTAATTGAGATTGTATTTCAGCACCGGTAGAAATTTCTCTATCTACATTCTCATGCTTTTTCTTTGTTTTTATTAAGCAGTAAATTTCTAATCCAACAGAGAGACAATTTGAAATAAAATTAAAATTACTATCTTCAGTTATCGCTTGACTAGATATGTCTTTGCTAAAAATGTAAATAAATCCTCTGCATTTGCCTCTAGATAATATTTTTTCTGATTCAATTTTATATTCCTTAAAATTATTTTTTAGAGCATTTTCAAAATTTAAAATTTCTTTTATTTTAAAATTTTTGGAAAAATTAAATTGATTAAGAAATAAGTCAATTTCTTCTTGAACTTTTAAAAATTCATTATTAGTAGAAATTTTTATATTTTCGTACCATATCTCTCCCTCATAATTTAGAGGAATAACTAGAATAATTTTTTTATTATAAATATGTTTAAAAATTAAACATATATAGTCTAAAAATTTATTTATATTAGAAAAAGATTTTAAATAATATGCCAAAGAAGAAGCGATTTCACTAAATTTATCTTTATTTTTTATAGATAGTGGAGATTCATGATCTAAAATTTTTTGAATAAATTTGTTTGAAAATAATTTTTCTTTTTGATTATTTGTCACAACAAACTTAATAGATAAATAAGTTTTAACATTAAATTGAATTTTTTAAAAAAATTTAATTAAATATTTATTTATCTGCAAGCATAGCCTCCACAAATTCATAACTGTTGAAAGGTCTCAAATCTTTTATACCTTCTCCTGCCCCAATAAATCTTATGGGCAAATTAACTTCCTCAGAAACAGCTAAAGAGACGCCTCCTTTAGAAGTGCCATCTAATTTAGTAATAATTGCACCACTTAAATTTGCTGCTTTAGCAAAACTTTTTGCTTGTTTCAAGCCATTTTGACCTTGACTTGCATCCAAAACTAATAATGATTCAACAATTGCATCTGGAACCTTTTTATCAATTATTTTTTTTATTTTTGATAATTCATCCATCAAATTATTTTTTGTTTGCAATCTACCTGCCGTATCAACAAGGAGTAATTCAACATTTCTGGTTTTTGCAGAATTGATTGCATCAAAAACTACAGCAGCTGGATCAGCATTTTTTGATTGATTAGATATAACATCAACATTACTCCTCTCACCCCATACTTTTAGTTGTTCTACTGCCGCAGCTCTAAAAGTATCAGCAGCAGCTATTAAGGTTTTATAGTTACTCCTTGAAGACAAGTATGCTAATTTTCCTAGTGTAGTAGTTTTACCAACACCATTTACTCCTACCAATAACCATACATTTAACTTACCCTTTTGCGGCACTAGAAGATCAGTACCTGAATTTTTTATTGGTTTGTCGATAATTAATTTTAATTCCCTCTTTAAAAATTTTATTCCTGCTTCTCCCCCTACAACTTCTTCGTTTAATTTTTTTCTAAGAGAATTTATAACTTTATCAGTAGATTCAATCCCTACATCAGCTTTTATTAATAGAGTCTCCAAATCATCGAGAGATTCAGGAGTAAGAGGATCATCTCCCAATTTTTCCAATAATTCAGTAACTAATCCTTTTCGTGTTTCTTCTAATCCTCTTCTTAATTTAGTTAACCAATCAATTTCATCTATCGAAATTTGATTTATCTTTTTTCCTTGAGCAGCTAATACCATTGCCGACCAAGTAAAATTATCATCAAATTCTCCTAATTTGGGTTCATCAATAATTTTAGATGCACCAGAAAATTTTTCTTTACTATAAATATTAGTCAAACTTTGTTTTTGCTCTTCCTGCTTCTGTAACTCCTGTTTTTGCTCTTCCTGCTTCTGTAACTCCTGTTTTTGCTCTTCCTGCTTCTGTAACTCCTGTTTTTGCTCTTCCTGCTTCTGTAACTCCTGTTTTTGCTCTTCCTGCTTCTGTAACTCCTGTTTTTGCTCTTCCTGCTTCTGTAACTCCTGTTTTTGCTCTTCCTGTCGTTTTTTTAAAAGTGCATAAGCTTGTGCAGCCCACTCTCGAGAATTATCAGAATCAGTATTAGTCATAGATATTTATAATTCGTATTTAATAAATTTTAAAATACTATTTATTTATATCAAATAATCATTGTAATTTTACTGTTTGTAATCTCCTTAAAACTCCATTAATAAATTTTCTTCCTTGCATATCACTATATTTATTGGCTAGGTTTACCGCCTCATCACAAGCAACCGCAACTGGTGTGCTCAAAAAATTAATATCCACATATGCTAGACGCAAAATATCTCGATCAATTCTTGGTAATCTTTTTAATCTCCAACCATCCATTACTTGATCGATATCAGAATCAATAGTTGCAATATTATTAATAATCTTACTAATCCTCTGGTTAACATCCTCTCGAATATCAATTTGTTCACTAGAAACTATTAATTTTGGAAAGTCTAAAGTTACTGAGAGAGTATTCATTACAGTTTCAATTTTTGTTAGAGATTTTTTTAAATTGTCTCTAACATTTGAAAAAGAATGATCAACCCCTTCCTGAAGTTCGCTTTCAAGTATTTTTTGTGATGCATTTTCTAACTCTGATTCGCATTTATCTAATTCATCTCTGCAATGGTTTATGAGAGAATCCAAAGCAGATTCAAAAATTTCTTCTATCTGAAATTTATTTAATTTGAAATCACCTTTATCTTTTATAAGACCAAGAGAAATTAAAGATAATTCTCTAGAAAGAGATCTATTATTATGCATCAATTAAGAAGAAGTATTGGTAGAAGCACGTAATTGAGAAAATAATTTTGAAAATGTTGGATTTGTAGTGTTATTTTTCTCATCTGGATTAACTATCCCAACTGAAATTATAGTTCTAAAAGCATCTTCAACAGAAATATCTAAATCCTTCACAGAGGATTCAGGAACTAATGTATACCATCCTGTAGTTGGGTTTGGCGCTGTAGGTATAAAAACACTTAGCAACTTTTCATCCAGGTCTGGCTGCAGAGAAGGACCAACATCTCCCGTCACGAAGCCTACGCTATATAATCCCTCTCGGGGATATTCAACTAAAACAACTCTTCTAAATCTATTAGATTTATTACTTAAAAAAGTTTCAAGCAATTGTTTAAGAGTTTTATAAACGCCCCCTGCTACGGGAATTTTTGATAAAGTGCCTTCTCCAAATTCTAATAACCATCTCCCTACAAAATTTCTTGCCATCAAGCCTATCAACAAAATAGCTAGTAAAGGAACAGTCAAACCCAACGCAAGATTAATTAAATCTTGCAATAAAGGATTTAAAGTAATAAAAGGATTTAATTGCTTAGGAACAGAGGTAACTAAAGTTAAAACAAATTTACTAACTAATGATGACAGCCAAATAGTTGTTGCTAAAGGTATTACAACCAATAAGCCAGCTATAAGATCATTTTTTAGATCTTGTTGGAGCCTAGAACCTAGGTTCGAATCTTGATTTTGATTAGATTCAACCAAAATAACGTCTCTTACTTAATTAACTTTACTAATAATTTAACTGTTTTTACTTAGTAAGGATATATTTTTTTTTAATAAATTTAAATTATTTATTAGTTTATTCTTCAAAAATAACTTTTGAAAGAGATCCTATACATAATAGAGAAATGATTAATACCCTTCAAAACAAAAAAGAAATAAGTAAAAAATTAAAAGAAAGAGCAATTAATGAAGGGTTTTCAATATCTGGAATTGCTTCAATACCAGGAAGCTCGCGCTTAAAATTAAGAACAAAAGCATTGGATAGATGGTTATCAAATAACCACCATAGTGAAATGAAATGGATGGAAGCGGAAAGAAGAAAAAACATAGGCTTACTTCTTGAGGGAGCCAAAAGCGTTCTAAGCGTTGGATTTACTTACATTAGTTCACAAAATAATAACAAAAACAAAATACTAAAGGTAGGAAAATTTGGACAAGGAGAGGACTATCATAAGGTGATTTACAAAAAATTAAAAAATATTGGAAGATGGATCAATAATGAAATTCCAGATTGCAAATGGAAAATATGTGTTGATACTTCACCACTTCTTGAAAAAGCATGGGCTGAAGAATCAGGTCTTGGTTGGATAGGTAAAAATAGTAATTTAATCAGCAAAAGAAACGGTTCTTGGTTTACTTTGGGTTTTATAATCCTCACAAAAGATCTGATACCAGATACGCCTCATCAATCACTTTGCGGAAAATGTGATAAATGTATTGAACATTGTCCAACAAATGCAATAGTAGAACCATTTGTAATACAATCAAATTTATGCATTGCTTATCACACCATAGAAAGTAGAGAAAAAAATATTCCAAAAAGGATAAAAAAAAATCTAAATGGATGGGTTGCAGGATGTGATATTTGTCAAGATGTATGCCCTTGGAATAAATCAGTGCCATACAACAACACTCTTGAAAACACTCCAAAAGAATGGATTAATAATCTTAACGTTAAGTCATTAAGTTGGGATGATGAAACTTGGAAAAAAAATCTTAAAGGAACTACTCTACAAAGGATTAAACCTTGGATGTGGAGAAGAAACATAAAAGCAAATTTAAGTAATAGATAAATGTATGAAAAAGTTTTTTAAGAAAATAATATGCGTCTCATTAATCAGTTTTTTCTTTTTAAAAACAGATCAAGTTTCATCATTAGTCCCTTATTATTATTTCCCAACAATTAAAAATTTACGAAAAGAAAGTTTATCTATTGGCAAAAATGCATATCAGCTTTTATATTTTGGGCAATACGAAGAAAGTCTGAACTTAGCTAAATTAGCTGTAAAAATAAATAAAACAAATGAAAAACTATGGTTGATTTTAGCTGAAGCACAAGTAGCTAACAAACTATACAAAGAAGCATTAAATTCTCTCGATAAAGCACAAAATATTAATTCAAATACTAGCGAAATATATTTTGCTAAAAGTAATGTTTATTTAAAAATTTCAGAACTGAAGAATGCAAAGAATGCTTTAAAAAAAGGATTAAGAATAGAACCTAATAATTACAAAGCTATTTTTCAACTTGGAAATATTTTATTAATTGAGAAAAATTACTCAGGAGCTGTTAAATTATATGATAAATCTGTAGAGATTCAACCTGATTTCTGGCAAGCAATAAATAATCAAGGTTTAGCTTATTACGAGAAAAACAACATAAATCTATCTATAAAACTTTTTGAAAAAGCAATCTCGATTCAGGATAACGCAGAACCATTACTTGGACTTGCTGCATGTTTAAGAATACAAGATAATGAATTAGCAATTCAATTAGCAAAAAAAGCGTTAACTAAAGATCCTAAATATGTAAATTATGAATATAGAAAAGAACAGTTATGGGGAGATAAATTACAAACCTCAACAGAAATACTCTTAAAAAGTGAACAACTTCAAATAGATGTAATACTGGCGAAATCCAAAATTAATGCATCTTCTTAATTTTCAATACTGGTAAATATTTATTTACCTATTAGTCTTAATTTAGTTAATCAATAAATATTTAATTTTGCCCTTTGATGGATAAGAACAAATTTACTTCTATTTCTCTCCAAGAAGAAATGCAACGTTCTTATCTGGAGTACGCAATGAGTGTGATAGTAGGTCGTGCTCTCCCCGATGCCAGAGACGGACTTAAACCTGTACAGAGAAGAATATTATTTGCAATGCACGAATTAGGTTTAACACCAGATAGACCCTTTAGAAAATGTGCAAGAGTCGTTGGAGATGTTCTTGGTAAATATCATCCTCATGGTGATCAAGCAGTATATGATGCATTAGTAAGGCTAGTGCAAGATTTTTCAACTAAATATCCAACTCTAGACGGTCATGGAAATTTTGGATCAGTTGATAATGACCCACCAGCAGCCATGAGATACACGGAAACAAGGTTGGCGCCAATAGCTCACAAAGGATTTCTTGAAGAAATTGGATCAGAAACAGTAAATTTCTTAAATAACTTTGATGGCTCACAGAAAGAACCAGAAGTTCTTCCAGCCCAACTACCATTTTTATTGTTGAACGGATCATCAGGCATAGCTGTTGGAATGGCGACAAACATACCACCTCATAATCTAGGTGAAATTATAGATGGTTTAATAGTTTTAGTAGAAAATAAAGATGTAACTAATAAAAAACTTTCAAACATTATTAAAGGACCAGATTTCCCTACAGGCGGAGAATTAATTTATAGTCAAGCAATAGAAGAACTTTATGAAACAGGAAAAGGGTCAATAACAATAAGAGGTGTCATTAATGCAGAAGAAATAAATTTGGGCAAAGGTAAACATAAAAAAAAGGCATTAATTATTACAGAACTTCCTTATCAAATCAGCAAGGCAAATTGGATTGAAAAACTAGCAGAACTTGTTAATTCAAGCAAAATTAATGGGATCTCTGATATTAGAGATGAAAGCGATAGAGATGGAATGAGAATTGTAATAGAATTAAAAAAAGATTCTAATGCTGAACTTGTAATTTCTAATTTATATAAAAAAACAACTCTCCAAACCAACTTTGGTGCAATATTTTTAGCTTTAATTAATGGCAAGCCTGTCCAGCTAAACTTAAAACAATATCTCAACTATTTTATTGAGTTTAGGGAAGAAACAATTAGAAAAAGAACTAATTACTTTTTAAAAAATACTCTTGAAAAGCTTGAAATATTAGAGGGTTTATCTAAGGCAACAAAAGACATTAAAAAAGTTATCAAAGTTATTGAAGACTCAGAAAATTCTGGAGAAGCTAAATCTAAATTAATTGATAATTTTTTCTTAACTTCGAAACAAGCAAATTCAGTTTTGGATATGCCACTAAAAAAATTAACAAATCTAGAAAAAAATCAAATAAGTGATGATATTAAAAAATTACAAGAAAAAAAGAATTATTTTGAAAAATTATTAAATGAAAGAAAATTATTACTTAATTTACTAGTAAAAGAATTATTAATTTTAAAGACAAAATATAATGTTAAAAGGAAAACAAGACTGCTTAAAAATATTGATCATAATGAAGAATTAGAAACAATTAATAATCAAATATTAATAGATTTAATCAATAAAAAAACTAAATTATGTATAGACAATAGACTATATTTGAGAAAAATGATTTTAAATAGTTATAAGAAATCATTTGAAGATGTAAATAAAATTATCGATAATAAAAATATTCAAAAATTCATATGTAATGTTGACAAAAACATAAAGATAATTGGAATAACCTTAACTGGGAAAGTATTTCATATTGACTGGGAGTCAAATATTAATAATGACTACAAATTAGATAATAAAATCCTTGGGAATATTGATCCAAATGAAATAGTAAATTTTCATTCAATTAAAAAAGGTATTGAAAATTATTTATGTATCTTGAATTCGGACGGAAGATTTAAAAAAGTTTTTTTTGATGAAGATATGATTAAAAGCAATAGATCTTTCACAGTTACAAAATTAAAAAAGAATATAAAAGTAATTGATTCATTTATTTCTAATGAAGAAAAAAATTTAATAATATTAACCTCGATAGGAAGAATTTTTAAATTTAATTTATCAAATAAATTTTTAACGGCCACTACAAAACAATCTCAAGGATTAATACTCGCAAAACTTTTGCCAACTGAAAAAATAGTTTCTTGTTGTCCATATCAAAATGAAGAAAAAATTTATTTGGTTTCTATGCAAGGAAAAATCTTTTGTATAAATAGTAATGAAATTTATTACTCAAATGAATTTAGCTTGGGATATTTACACGAAAGAACACAGCTTAAAAATGATTACTTTATAAAAATTTTACCAAGCGATTACTACCTTGATATTGAAACCAATAAAAATAAATCTGCTAGATTAAAATTAGATAAAATGATTTTCAAATCTAATAGAACAAATTTTTTAATTGATTTTTTAAAATTAGACAAAGGTGAAAATATAGAAAATTGTTTTCGACTAGAAAATTTTCTTAACTAAGATTTATATTCATTTTCAACCCAGTTTAAGTACTCTTGATTTACTGTTCCCGTTACATAAGAGCCAGTAAAGCAACTCATCTCCAAATCTTCAATAAGAGAATCACTTATTATAGATTTCCGTAAATTTTCAACACTTTGATAAACAAGGTTATCTATTTCTAGTTGCTCAGCAATTTCACTAATTGTTCTATCATGAGCTATTAATTCATCTCTATTAGGCATATTAATTCCATAAACATGAGGAAAACGAACTGGAGGTGCTGCTGATGTAAAAAAAACTTTATTTGCTCCTGCATCTTTTGCCATCTGGACAATTTCCTTTGAAGTAGTGCCTCTTACAATCGAGTCATCAACTATTAAAACATTTTTATTTTTAAACTCTGCACTCATGGCATTTAATTTTTGTCTTACCGATTTCTTACGTTTCTGTTGACCAGGCATTATGAATGTTCTTCCAACATATCTATTTTTAAAAAAGCCTTCTCTATATTCTATTCCTAACTGTCTTGCAACTTGCATAGCCGCAGGTCGAGAAGAATCAGGAATAGGCATTACAACATCAACATCTCCAGAATTAATTTTTTCTTTAATTGTTTCTGATAAATAATCTCCCATTCTTAAACGAGCTTTATACACGGAAATTCCATTCATTATTGAATCCGGCCTTGCTAGATAAACATATTCAAAAGAACAAGGGCATAAAATCGGATTTTCAGAACATTGCTTAGAAAAAAAATCGCCATTGAGATTTATAAAAATAGCTTCTCCAGGATCAACATCTCTCACTACCTCATAATCATTATTCTCAAGTACTAAAGATTCGCTAGCAACCATCCACTCTTCTTTATTTGTATTTAATGAAAATCTTTTTCCTATTACTAATGGTCTAATACCAAAAGGATCTCTGAATGCTAATAAGCCATGTCCTGAAATTAATGCAATGGTGGCATATGATCCCTGGATTCTTTTATGTAAAGATTTGACAGCATCAAAAATCATATCAGGTGCTAATTCTTGATTATGGATTTGTTCGTGCAATTCTGTAGCCAATACATTTAATAGCATTTCAGTGTCACTTGAAGAATTGGTATGACGCTTATCAATATTAAATAGTTGTTTTTCTAAATCTCTGGTATTCGTCAAATTGCCATTATGAATCAAAACAATTCCATAAGGAGCATTAACATAAAAAGGCTGAGCTTCATCTACGCTTTCTGCTGATCCTTTAGTTGCGTACCTTACATGACCTAATCCAATCTTGCCCATTAAATTTCTCATATCTCTTGTTCTATAAGCAGTATTAACTTGACCCTTGACCTTATGTATATGAAAAATAGTATTTTCCATAGTAGCTATACCTGTTGAATCTTGACCTCTATGTTGCAAAAGTAAAAGACTATCGTAAATTTGTTGATTTACATCTTCTGAAGAAACGATTCCAACTATTCCGCACATAACTCAGTTTTTTAAAAATTTTGGTAATTGAAAAATACTATTCATATTTAAAGATAAGCTGAAATACTATTATTAAATTTTTCCGTTAATTCCTCAACCCTAATATTACAAATATTTTTACCTTGAATTTTTATATTAAGGGTATCACTAGAAACATATCCTATTTTTTGTACATATACACTTGATTGAGAATTTATTGGGATCTTTTTTAAATAATTAAGCCATTCTTTTTCTTTTGTTTTATCTATTGAGAAAATAATTCTCGAACCTCCTTCTGCAAACAATAAATTATCATCTCTATTAAAATTTTTACCTATCTCTATCGTTGCTCCTTTGGAGGATAAAATACAACACTCTGCTAAAGCTATAGCCAAACCCCCATCACTTATATCATGTGAAGAAACTACAAAACTTTTTTGAATCGAATTTCTGATAATA
>JAOOML010000023.1 GCA_028409275.1 Prochlorococcus sp. AH-716-I09
TTGATGTAAAACCAATACAAGGTGTTTTACCAAGTGGTAAAGAAGATGTAAGACCTTCCGATGATAATGCTCCTTTCAGTGCACTAGCGTTTAAAGTGATGTCAGACCCTTATGGGAAATTAACCTTTGTAAGGATGTATTCGGGTGTTCTTTCAAAGGGAAGTTATGTTATGAATTCTACTAAAGATGCAAAAGAGAGAATTTCTAGATTAGTAATTCTAAAGGCTGATGAAAGAGAAGAGGTTGATGAATTAAGAGCTGGAGATTTAGGTGCTGTATTAGGTCTTAAGAACACAACAACAGGAGACACCTTATGTAATACGGAAGATCCTATAGTTTTGGAAACATTGTTCATCCCAGAACCAGTTATTTCAGTGGCTGTCGAGCCAAAGACCAAAGGGGATATGGAAAAATTATCAAAAGCTTTAACTGCTTTGTCTGAAGAGGACCCAACCTTTAGGGTAAGTACTGATCCTGAGACAAATCAAACTGTAATTGCTGGGATGGGTGAACTGCATCTGGAAATCCTAGTTGACAGAATGTTGAGGGAATTTAAAGTGGAAGCTAATATTGGAGCACCTCAGGTTTCATACAGAGAGACCATTAGGTCTAGTTCTAAAGGTGAAGGTAAATATGCAAGACAAACTGGGGGAAAAGGTCAATATGGCCATGTAATTATTGAAATGGAACCTGCTGAAGTTGGTAAAGGTTTCGAATTTGTCAATAAAATTGTAGGTGGATCTGTACCGAAAGAGTACATTGGTCCTGCATCAAATGGAATGAAAGAAACCTGTGAATCTGGTGTTCTTGCCGGTTATCCACTCATTGATGTAAAAGTAACACTAGTCGATGGTTCATTCCACGATGTAGACTCATCTGAAATGGCCTTCAAAATTGCAGGTTCTATGGCTTTTAAAGATGGGGTTAAAAAATGCAATCCTGTCCTCTTAGAGCCTATGATGAAAGTTGAGGTCGAAAGTCCTGACGACTTTCTTGGATCTGTAATTGGCGATCTCTCTTCTAGAAGAGGTCAAGTAGAAGGACAATCCGTCGATGATGGATTGTCTAAGGTACAGGCCAAAGTGCCCTTAGCCGAAATGTTCGGTTATGCCACTCAACTCCGATCAATGACTCAAGGTCGGGGTATATTTTCAATGGAGTTCGCAAACTATGAGGAAGTTCCTCGTAATGTTGCTGAAGCTATCATTTCCAAGAATCAGGGCAACTCCTGATCTCTAAACTAAAACACTCTTAAACCCTCGATTCTTTAATTCAAAATGGCTCGCGAGAAGTTCGAAAGGAACAAACCACATGTCAACATAGGTACTATTGGCCATGTTGATCATGGAAAAACAACACTAACAGCTGCTATTACAAACGTATTAGCCAAAAAAGGTCAAGCTCAAGCTCAAGACTATGGAGACATTGATGGTGCTCCTGAAGAAAGAGAGCGTGGCATCACTATTAATACAGCTCATGTCGAATATGAAACTGAAGGCAGACACTATGCTCATGTGGATTGTCCTGGACATGCTGATTATGTGAAAAATATGATTACAGGTGCTGCCCAAATGGACGGAGCTATTCTGGTTTGCGCAGCAACAGATGGTCCTATGGCACAAACTAAAGAGCATATTCTTTTAGCTAAACAGGTTGGGGTACCTGCTCTTGTGGTGGCTCTCAATAAGTGCGATATGGTCGATGATGAAGAAATTATTGAACTCGTTGAAATGGAAATTAGAGAACTATTAGATAGTTATGACTTCCCTGGAGATGATATTCCTATAGTTCAAGTTTCCGGATTAAAAGCTCTTGAAGGCGATACTACTTGGGAATCAAAAATTGAAGAATTAATGACAGCAGTTGATGCTAGCATTCCTGAACCTGAAAGAGAAGTTGATAAACCTTTCTTGATGGCAGTTGAAGATGTTTTTTCAATTACTGGTAGAGGAACAGTAGCCACTGGAAGAATAGAGAGAGGTAAAGTCAAGGTTGGAGAAGAAGTCGAAATAGTTGGAATAAGAGATACCAGATTAACAACTGTCACTGGAGTTGAAATGTTCCGGAAACTTCTTGACGAAGGTATGGCTGGCGATAATGTTGGTTTACTTTTACGTGGTGTTCAAAAAGAAGATATTGAAAGAGGAATGGTACTTGTTAAGAAAGGATCTATTACTCCTCATACACAGTTTGAAGGTGAAGTTTATGTTCTCAAAAAAGAAGAGGGCGGAAGACATACACCTTTCTTCGCAGGATATAGACCACAGTTTTATATCAGAACAACTGATGTAACAGGTCAGATAACAGCATTTACTTCTGATGATGGCTCTAATGTTGAAATGGTTATGCCAGGTGACAGAATCAAGATGACAGGAGAATTAATTTGCCCAGTGGCTATTGAACAAGGTATGCGATTCGCGATTCGTGAAGGTGGACGTACTATAGGTGCTGGAGTTGTTTCTAAAATACTCAAATAATATATTTGAATTTTAAAATTTAACCTCAATCACCTAATATAGTTACATGGATAAGGGTCATTTTATTTAATGACCCTTCACTAGAAGTTATTTAAAATTATGACTGCATCAATTGCACAACAAAAAATAAGAATAAGACTGAAAGCATTTGATAGAAGAATGCTGGATTTGTCTTGTGACAAAATAATCCAAACTGCTGATACAACCTCTGCCTCAGCAATAGGTCCAATACCTTTACCTACAAAAAGGAAGATTTATTGTGTCCTAAGATCACCACATGTCGATAAAGATTCTAGAGAGCATTTTGAAACAAGGACACATCGAAGAATAATAGATATTTATAGTCCTTCTGCAAAGACTATTGATGCTTTAATGAAGTTAGATCTCCCTAGTGGCGTAGATATAGAAGTTAAACTTTAAGAAATCCCGAAAACGACCTAAATTGATTAATATAAATATATTCTAGTGAGGTTTAAATGGGAGAACTCTCTGTAAGGGAATTACCTTTATTTCCTTTGCCAGATGTGGTTCTCTTTCCTCAAGAAGTATTGCCTTTACATATTTTTGAATCGAGATATAGAATCATGCTTCAATCTGTTCTTGAAAGCGATTCTATGTTTGGAGTCATTAAGTGGGATCCAACTACTAAAAGTATGTCTAACGTTGGATGTTGCGCTCAAATCATAAAACATCAAACCGCAGAAGATGGGAGAAGTAATATTATTACTCTAGGACAACAAAGATTTCAAGTTCTCGAAATCACTCGTTCGACTCCGTTTTGTTCGGCGATGGTTAGTTGGATTAGTGATGAAAATATTGATGACCTTCAAAAATTAGATTCTCTAAAAGATTCAGTAAAGGAAGCACTTAGTGATGTTATTAATCTAACAAGTAAATTGACTAATACTAATAAAAATCTACCAGATAAATTACCTGACAACCCAATGGATCTCTCATTTTGGATAGGGGCACATCTGGGCGGTCCTGTTGCGGAGGAACAGCAAAGACTTCTTGAGGAAAGAAATACGTTTACCCGTTTGCAAAGAGAATATGAAATGCTTGATCATACAAGAAAACAACTTGCAGCAAGAACAGCATTAAAAGAAAGTTTTCCTGATATCAAAGAAAATTAAATGTTTGAATTATTATTACCTTTTTTTTTATTAGTTTTATTATTTCTAGTCCTATCTTTAATCTGGAGAATTAAGGCTAGAAAATATATTTCTTCCGGTACAGTGGCTTCTGCATATGATGCGTGGACCCAGGACAAATTACTTGAGAGATTGTGGGGAGAACATATACATTTGGGCTTTTATTCCTCAGGAAAAAAAAATATTGATTTTAGAAAGGCTAAAGTACAGTTTGTTCATGAATTAGTTAAGTGGAGTGGTTTAGATAAATTGCCAAGAGGATCCAGAATACTTGATGTAGGCTGTGGAATAGGGGGAAGTTCCAGGATTCTTGCAGAATATTATGGGTTTAATGTTACTGGAATCACGATTAGTCCTGTACAAGTTAAAAGAGCAAGAGAGCTTACTCCTTATGGGCTAAATTGCAACTTTCAAGTTATGGATGCTCTGGATTTGAAATATGAAGATGGATCATTTGATGCGGTCTGGAGTGTAGAGGCTGGTGCACACATGAATGATAAAACTAGGTTTGCTAATGAAATGCTTAGAACTATAAGACCTGGAGGATATTTGGCATTGGCTGATTGGAATTCAAGAGACCTTCGGACACACCCCCCATCATTTTTAGAGAAGTTAGTTCTTAAACAATTACTTGAACAATGGGTACATCCTAATTTTATTAGCATTAACGAATTCAGTAACATACTTAGAAGTAACAAAAATAGTGCAGGAAGAGTTATTTCTGAAAATTGGAATTCCTATACAAATCCTTCATGGTATGACTCTATTATTGAAGGCATTCGAAGACCTTTCGCAATTTTGTCACTTGGCCCATTCGCGATAGTGAAGTCTATTAGAGAGATTCCAACAATACTTCTTATGGATTGGGCATTTAGAAAAGGTTTAATGGAGTTTGGAGTTTATAAATGTAGAGGATAAAATTTAATCTAGTTCAACATTCTCAGAAAAATAATTTCCAAAATCTACAAAACTCTTGCAAAGAGGCTTAAGTTTATTTTTTAATTCAAGAAAATTTTCTATGTTATTTTGATCATTTATTTCTAAATCAATGTAAATTATATATTCGCCTAACTCTCTTTTAGAAGGTCTAGATTCAATTTTACTCATATTAAATCCAAAATCTGCAACATAATTTATGGCTTTAAGTAAAGCACCAGGTTGATTTGATATTAATGAGAAAGCAAAACTGGAGATATTAGCTAAATTTGAATTTGATTCCTTGCTCAATAAGACAAATCTAGTGCAATTACCTGGAACATCATTAATAGGATAGGCTAATTCTTTAAGTCCTTCTATTTGAATTAATGATTTTGAACCGATAGCAGCTCTAAATTTACTTCCTTTAACCATATTGACAGCTTCTGATGTTGAATTTGTTGGAAGAGGGATTGCATGTGGAAGATTTTCAGATAACCATTCTGAACATTGAGCTAGTGCTTGAGGATGAGATAAGACCTCTGAAATGTTTGAAAGTTCTCCATCACTAATTAATGCATGTTTTATGGGTAAAACAATTGCTTTATTTATAAAGATTTCAGGAAATTTCCAGAGGGCATCTAGAGTGGCCGTAACTCCCCCTTCTACGGAATTTTCTATAGGGACTACAGCAGCATCACAATTGTTGTAAGCTATTGCTTTAATGACCGAATGTAACCCATTACATGGTACAAATATAGGTGTCTGAAAATTGGCTAGCTTTGATAATATATTAGCTGCTTTTTCTGCGTATGTTCCTTTAGGACCTAAATATGCAACTTGTTTGCTCATGATTAATCGAAAAAAAAAAAGAGATCAAATAAGCATTGGAGGAATATAGAAAATGCTATTGTCTTTTGATGCCAAGCAGAAACTAAAGCTTTCCGTAACACGTAATAAAGAATATCTTTCTAAATATCTTTTGGAAGAAGAAAGAGTTGTTGGAGCAATGCTTGACTCCAAAAAATTAGTACCTGAAGGAGAAGGTAGATATAAGTATACAGTAACAAGTTTTAAGGTTTTTCAATTAGATATTAACCCTGTTGTTTCAATTGCGGTAGAAAATAAAGATGGGATTTTAAAAATGAGTGCCCTTGAAAGTACATTGGATGGTTTGGGGATGATAGATGATTTTAATCTTATTTTGAAAGCAAATTTGGAAGCAACTAATATTGGATTAGAAGGAGAGGCGCTTCTCGGGGTATCTGTAAGCCAACCCCCTCTACTAAAGTTGGTACCAAAGAAAATTCTAGAATCTACTGGTCATTCGGTATTGAATGGGATCTTGTTGGGTATAAAGTCGAGAGTTCAACAGCAATTAGTTAAAGATTTTTTAGATTGGTGTGAATTAAATGTGATTTGATTTTTTTAAAAAACTTTTCCTATGAAGATTAGTTATTCCATTCTCTTTGATAATCGAAAGATGTTCTTTAGTGCCATAACCCTTATTTTTAAATATTAAGTATCCTGAGTGTTTTTTTTCTAACCTTTCCATAAGATTGTCGCGAGATACTTTTGCAACTATGCTTGCTGCAGCTATTGCGGTAAATTTAGAGTCTCCTTTTATTATATTTTTTTGAATTCCGCTCCATGGTCTCAATAATAAGGGTCCATCAACTATGAGTTCAGATGGCTTCTCTTTTAATTTTTTTAAAGCTCTAATCATTGAAATTTCAGTAGCAACTCTAATCCCATGCTTATCAATTTCCCTCGCCGAGGATTGCCCAATGCCATAATCTGAAGAAAGTAATAAAATTTTCGGAAAAAGAAATTTTCTTTTTTTGAAAGTTAATTTTTTACTATCCATTACTCCAAGTTGTTTTAAAATCAGTTTATTTTTTTTAGTTAAAACTACAACTGCTGAGAAAACCGGGCCAAATACTGCTCCCCTTCCAACTTCATCTATTCCAACTTCCGATATATTACTCAATACTTGCTGAAGACCTTCTTCTTTTTTTTCTGGCATTACTTATATCCTCTGTGTTTTCAAGTTTATTTTTCTTATCTAAAAATACAACTTCTTCATTCTCATAAGTTTTTTTTGTTGATTTATTTTTAGAATTTGCATTAGCTTCAATATTTATCCCAATTTCTTCTGCCTCTTTTGATTTAGAGATTTTTTTTACTGTCTTGGATTTTGTTTCTTTATTATCTAAAGTTTTTTCTTTTCCATTACTATTATCCTTTAAACGCACAAAATTGTTGCTTGTGAGATATTCCTTCCCTAACTTTATTAAAGGATTAATACCTAATTGACTGAAAACAATTTTTTCATCATCTGTAAGATCAACAGTTAATATGTTTTTTTCTTTTGAACTAAACGAGTTCAAATCATCATTATCTTTTTCTTTTTTATTAGAAGATTCCTCTTTACTTAGGTTCTTGGGGTTAAAGGCCTCCTTCTCAATAATTTGTTCCTGTTTTTCAATTAATTGAGAAGTTTCTAAATCTAGTGTTTTGATGCTGTTTGATTTATTAGATTTTTCTTCAATATTTTTGATTTGTAGATTTGAAATTTCATAATTAAATTGATTTTCTATATGGCCAGTACCATTACAATTAGAACATTTTTTAGCGAACAATTCATATATATTTTGACCTTGTCTTTTTCTTGTTAACTCAACTAAACCTAATTCAGTAAGCTGCGCTATCTGAGGCCTAGCAGAATCATCTTTTATTGCTGAAGTAAAATGCTCAAGTAACTGGAATTGATCTCTTCTAGATTCCATATCAATAAAATCCACTACTATAACTCCACCAATATTTCTCAATTTCATTTGTCTTGATATTTCAACTGCAGCTTCGCAATTTGTCCATAAAACAGTTTGTCTTGAGTTGGCAGATCTAGTAAATGATCCAGAATTTACATCAATTACTGTTAGAGCTTCAGTTGGTTCAATAATTATATAACCACCTGAAGGAAGGTCTACTCTCGGTTGCAGAGCTTTTTGAATTGTTTTCTTAATTTCGTATTTTTCTAAAATATGTTGGTTTAAATCGTTATTATGAAATTCAATATCGATTTTAGACTCATAATTTAATAAAAAATTTTTTGCTCTCTCAACTGAAAATTGACTATCGATAATTATACTTTTAGTTGATGATTTAATATAATCTCTTAAAATTTTCAGAGAGAAATCATCATCTCTTTTTATTAAACTTGGTGGATTAGAAGTCTCAGAAACATTCAAAATATTTTCCCATTGTTGAATTAAATCTTCTAAATCTTCTATAAGAAGTTCCTCTTTTATCTTTTCGGCCTCTGTTCTGAATAGTAATCCTGTGCTGGGTGGTTTTATTAAAACCCCAAGAGCTTTTAGACGGCTTCTTTCTGTTTCAGTATTTATTTTTCTGGATATATTTACTCCTTGACCGTATGGCTGTAATATCGAATATTTGCCGGGTATTGAAATAATTCCAGATAATCTTGGGCCTTTTGACCCTGTGGGTTCCTTTATTACTTGTACTAGAACTTTTTGTTTTGGTTCTAGTAATTCAGTTATTCCGAATATTCCTTTTTTAAGTTTTAATGGACCTAGATCTGATACATGGATGAATCCATTTTTTTCACTTTCACCAATATTTATGAAAGCTGCATCTATCCCAGGGAGAACGTTTTCAACTGTTCCTAAAAATATATCGCCAATTTGATATTGACCTTGTGCGACGATTAATTCATCAACTCGATCATCTGTGAGTAGGGCTGCAATTCGAGCCTGCTCACAAATGATAATTTGCTGAGACATATAATTGATCCTGAATGGTTTGAATTTTGAAAATCATCTAAATTAAGATTAAGTTTATCTTTTAAGAAAGCAATTTTTTTATTACTGGTATTATTTACTTTTAAATTAAAATTAATAGCAATTTGGTTATGCTATTTATAAAGCTTTAGACGACTTTCAAACTATTTGAAATTGAATTCATAGCTATGATTATCTCTTGATTTAACCATAACTAAATTAATATTAACATCTAATCACCACTTAAGCACGTTGATACATTATCCTTATATTGGTTAAATTTTTATCTCAAGTGGTCCAAGTAAACGAAAATTATTTAAAACTCAAGGCAGGCTATTTATTTCCTGAGATTGCTAAAAGGGTCAAATTATATTCTCAAACAAATAAAAGCTCTAACCTAATTAAGCTTGGGATAGGAGACGTTACAGAACCATTACCTAAAGCTTGTATTGATGCTATGAATAAAGCTCTAAACGATATGGGAACAACTGAAGGATTTAGGGGATATGGACCAGAACAAGGTTATTCTTGGTTGAGAGAAAAAATATCTGAGAATGATTTTATTTCAAAAGGCTGTAAAATTTTGCCTGAGGAAATCTTTGTTTCAGATGGCTCGAAGTGCGACAGTAGTAATATATTAGATATTCTTGGCAAAAATAATTCAATTGCTGTAACTGATCCTGTTTACCCTGTGTATGTAGATAGTAACGTTATGACCGGAAGAACTGGAGATGCTTCCGTAAATGGTACATATCAAGGATTGACATATCTTGCAATAAACGAAGAAAATAACTTTCTGCCAGAATTGCCTAGTAATAAAGTAGATATTTTATATCTTTGTTTTCCTAATAATCCTACTGGAGCAACAATTACTAAAGAAGAATTAAAAAAGTGGGTTGACTATGCTCTTAAAAACAAATCTCTCATTCTCTTCGATGCAGCTTAT
The DNA here is from genome assembly GCA_028409275.1 of Prochlorococcus sp. AH-716-I09. GTDB lineage: Bacteria > Cyanobacteriota > Cyanobacteriia > PCC-6307 > Cyanobiaceae > Prochlorococcus_A. The sequence goes on from JAOOML010000023.1 coordinate 9,293, forward strand.
GAAGCATTTATTCAAGATGAGGAAATTCCTCATTCAATATATGAGATTGAGGGAGCAAAGAATTGTGCTATAGAATTCAGATCTTTTTCCAAAAATGCAGGATTCACAGGAGTAAGATGTGCTTATACAGTAATACCTAAAAATCTTTTAGGTTTCAGCTCAACAAATGAGGAAGTAAAATTATGGCCTCTTTGGAATAGACGACAATCTACAAAATTCAATGGAGTAAGTTACATCGTACAAAGAGGAGCAGAGGCAGTTTATTCACTTGAAGGAAAGAAAGAGGTTAGAGGTTTAATTGATTTTTATATGAATAATGCAAAAATTATGAAAAATAAACTTCAGACTGCAGGCTATAAAGTTTACGGTGGGGATAATGCTCCTTATATATGGATCAAAGTTCCTGATCAAATGACATCTTGGGACTTTTTTGATTTTCTTCTTCAAAAAGTTAGTGTTGTGGGTACCCCTGGGAGTGGGTTTGGATTGTCTGGAGAGGGTTATTTTCGTTTGTCGGCATTTAACTCGCGATCTAATGTAATTGATGCAATGGAAAGAATAATTAATATATAATAATTTTATGATATTTAGTTTTTAAGAATTTTGATGTTATTTATAAAGTTGGAAAAAAGTGGAAGCAACAATTCAGCAGTGGTTGAAAAAAAACCTGCTGAGTTGAAAAATAAATCTCCAAAATATAAGGTTCTACTTCATAATGATCCAATTAATTCTATGGAGTATGTCACTATTTCATTAAGAGAAGTTGTTCCGCAATTAAGCGAGCAAGATGCTATTGCCATAATGTTGGAGGCGCACAATACTGGTGTAGGTTTAGTAATTGTTTGTGATCTTGAGCCAGCTGAGTTCTATTCGGAATCATTAAAATCTAAAGGAATTTCTAGTTCAATTGAAAAAGAAGATTAATTAAGATTGAATTGATTACTTCGAGTGAGCCAACTTTCTTTCCGATAAAGGACGAACTTTTAAGGATTCTATTAAGGAAGATTTTCCATATTCTCTCTCAAGAATGTTGATAACTGTTTTACCAAATTCATCTTCTTTATTATCAAAAGCTTCTAAGCAAACTTGACCAAGTTTTTTTCCTAAAGAGCCTGGATTCCACAATAGTTTTCGTGCTGTCCAGGGCATCATGCTCATTGGATTATAATTGGGCTTCAAAATTTTATGATCTAAGGCGTATTTTTCAAGAAGAGTATGAGGTTGTAACCCTATAAAAAATATTGCTGGGTCAACTAAGCCTTTCCCAAAAATATTTTCTAATTCTCTGTGGTAAGCAATAGTTTGTCTTATAGTGCTTGGTGTTTCATCAAATACGTTAAAAGAATAATTGACTGAAACATGATTCTTGAAACCTGATTTGACTAGCATCCTGCAATTATTTAATACCGTTTCAAGGTCATATGCTAATCTCATTTTTCTGACAAGTTCTTGAGATCCTGAAGTGATACCTATTTCAAAATAACTCATACCTGTATCAACCATAAGCTGAGCAAGATCAGCGTCAATATTATCTGCTCTAATGTATGCAGCCCAATTAATATCGTCCCAACCTTGATCCTTAATAGCTTGTAAAAGTATTTTTGCATCTTCAATATGTTTTTTGGCTGGAATAAACTGGGCATCTGTGAACCAAAAGCCTCTAACTCCAAGATCATATAATTGCTTCATTTCTTTGATTACTTCGTTAACAGGATTAACACGAACTTGTTTGCCCTCTACAACTGTATAAACGCAGAAACAACAATTATGCGGGCAGCCCCTCTTTGTTTGAACCCCTACGTAGTAGTCTCCACCTTCTATATACCAATTGAATTCAGGCCATATTGATTTAATATATTTATAGTTGCATGCAGTTTTTAAAGTGCCTGAGGGTTGTTCATGTATTAATTTGTTACGAGGTTTCTGTCCCGCAAGATAACATCTTTCTTCCTCTATCGAATTATTCCTGATAATTTTTTCAATGAGATTTTCTCCCTCTCCAACAGAGATAACAGTTCCTTTAGGAAGAAGATTTCCTAATTGTTCATAAAAAACACTAACAGCTCCACCTCCTAAAATTACTTTTATATCCTTGTTGTACTTTTGGGCTCTTTTAAGTCCCATCTTGACTAAAGAAGTATTTCTATATATTTCTCCATAATGTGATGCAATTAGTTTTAGTCCTCCCCAAGAACCTCTAATTTTTTTAAGGATATTTTTTGAGTAGAAAACCTCAAAAGAGTTTTGTAGAGGATTCCCACTTCTGCCATCCACAGGTGCATAAATTTGGATATCTCTCCATGAAAAAATGATTAGATGTGGTCTAAATTGATCAATTTTTCTAACTAGATATTTGGAAACTTTATTAGATGGAATTATTGCTAGATCAATAAATTGCTGTTCAATTTTTGGGAAACATTTATGAATATGATCTGCTAAGTAGATAGGACCTATTGGAAATATGGGATTACATGGAAGTCTTACAGTAAGGATTTTTCCATAGTGCTTTCTATGGAAATTTTCTTTATTTAATTTTTTGAACTCGAAATTAAAATTCATATCATGTTTTTTTAATGAATTTATGT
>JAOOML010000024.1 GCA_028409275.1 Prochlorococcus sp. AH-716-I09
TCTTTATTTATATTTCTCCTGTTAACTCCTCTTCCAATACATCTTCCTCTCTCATCTAAAATTATTGAACAGATTGGTAACTCAACTTTTCCAATTACTTCTGATCTCCTTAAAATAGATTTCATCCATTTAGAGTAATTTGAAATATTAATTCCTTTCTTTTGATCATAATTACTATTTACATTTTCAAAAATATACCTCATTTACAAATATTGAGAATAAACTTATTAATAGATATCTTATCTGATGACTGAAGATTTAATTAATAAAAAAGATATATACTTTCCTTCGTATTTAGGGTCTAACGATAACTTAATTACTCTCCTAAATAGAGCAACTCAAATTCTTTGTGACTGGTTCTCAAAAGCTGAGAAATATGGTCCATTGCCCTTTGATGAGAATTTTAAATGCATTATGCCCGATGAAGATGGTAATTCTACAGAAGATTTGTTTTCTGAGATTCAATCCCTTCTGAATAACTCATTTAATCCAGTTCATCCAGGCTCTCTAGCTCATCTTGATCCTCCACCTTTGATTTTTTCTATTTTGGGAGATTTAATTGCTGCTGGTTTAAATAATAATCTTCTTGCTTACGAGTTATCTCCAAGTGTTACTTTACTCGAAGAATCATTATGCAAATGGTTTGCAAGGAAATTAGGGTTTAATGATTCTTCAGGAGGCATAGCAGCTAGCGGAGGTACTTTAAGTAATTTGAATGCACTTATTGCAGCTAGATATAATTCTGGATTAGGTTCTGATCCCAATTCTGTATTACTTGTTAGTGAAGATGCTCATTCCTCCTTTATTAAATGTACAAGAATAATGGGTCTTGATGAAGCAAATCTAGTCAGGATTAAAACTGATAATAACGGTTGTATGGATATACAAAATCTTAGAAAAACTATAGATAAATGTTTTATTGATAATAAAAAGATCTTCGCTGTTGTTGCCACTCTAGGTACAACTGTAAGAGGAGCAATTGATCCTATTAAAGACATAAGTGAAATCTGCAAAGAAAGAAATATATGGCTACATATCGATGGCTCCATTGGAGGAATTTTTGCTGTAACTTCTATTCCAATAGAGGGTTTAAATAATATAAATAAGGCTAATTCGATAACAATAAATCCTCAAAAGATAATTGGCATTACAAAGACATCATCTTTGTTATTAGTTTCAGAAATGAGTACTTTAGAAAATACATTTTCTACTGGTCTTCCATACCTATCATCTAAAAAAGATATCCTAAATAGAGGTGAAATAGGCATACAAGGTTCAAGGCCTGCAGAGGTTATTAAACTATGGCTAGGGTTACGTTTTTTAGGTCTGAAAGGAATAGAAGATATATTAATATCTTCAATAAAAAGAAAAGACTTTTTTATAAAAAATATTAGTAAAAATAAATTTGAAATCTATTCAGGTCCTTTACATATCATTTCATTCTTACCTAAAGGACTAGTACCAAAAGATACGGATATTTGGACTAAAACTAAAGTTAATGAACTAATGAAAAATAATTTTATGCTTTCAAGACCTAAATTTAAAGGTAAATATTTTTTACGGGTTGTCATGGGAAACTACAATACAAAAGAATCTCATATTGAAGAACTTTTGAAATTTCTAGATGCTTATCAATGAATATCGGTAGACCAAAAATTATTGCAATAGTGACAGGGTTTATCTCTATTGCAATTTGTATTGCTTACTTACTTTTAATAACTATCTTTGATTTCAGATCTTATCTAAATGATCAATTATCAAATTTCACATAGGAAATGGAGGCAATCTTTTATTTGATTTAAAATACTTTCTTATCTCAATTTTTGAAATAGCTTCTTTTACGAAATTATTTAAAATATCCTCTCTCTTACTTATTCTGTAGATCTTATCTACGACATCATGAATTCCTCCATCTCCCCAATCTTGTCCATTTTTAAAATATTCAATCAAACTTAGTCCTACTATTCTTATTAACCAGCCTGCCGTAATTGATTGTATCGATTTAGAAATTATTAATTTAGTCAAACTTGTAGCTAAAGCAGGAGAAAGAATGGAGAGCCCCCCTTTTAGTATTCCTTGTTTAGCCAATACGCTTAGCAATGATTTAGATAAATCTTTTGCATCTTTTTTAGTAAGCTTGATTTCATATATATTAGATAATTCCATTATCATTTGAAGGTTAACCGAAGTAGTAGTAAGGAAGTCGACCGCTGGAAGTGGATTAACTAGTATTACTCCTCCTGTTATCCACATATATTTATTAATAATTTTATTTGACATTAAATATCTTTGTTCTTGTATGAAATTTTTACTTTTAATACCTAACTTATTTGATCGAAAAAGGATATTATCTGCCAATAACTCTTCCCCATTATTGTCGAGCGTTTCAATAATTTCTTTAAATAAACTCCCTACCTCTGGAACTAAATTTAAGGCATCTGATTTTTCATTAAGAGATTGTTGAGGTACTGCTATTGTTTGAACAACTGAAATTTTATTTTTTCTAGCGGAAGTTATAGAACTTATATTTTCTTTGATGAGATGATTTTCATCTCTAGACCTTAAATCACATTTATTTAGCACTATTATAAGTTTTTTTCCTATTTTCAATAATTCTTTAATTAAATAGTGTTCGTATTTATTAATATCCTGATCTAACACAAAGAGAATTAAGTCAGAATTTGATGCTTGTAAAATTGTTGCTTTTTCTCTTTCTTCGCCAAGCTTAGATGGTTCGAATAATCCTGGAGTATCAACTATATTAATGTTTCTTTTTAAGATTGGGATACGAATTTTATAGCTATTAATTTTCTTTGTTGTACCTATTTTCGCTGATGTTTGTCCGACAATATTTTTCAATAATGATCTTGCTATAGATGTTTTTCCTGAGGAACCTGCTCCAAAAAGAGTAACATTATAATCTCCTGTTTTTAATTGTGATTCTAGTTTATTTCTTTGGTAATTTAACAATTCAACTTTTACTTTATCGTTAATTTTTTTATTGATTTTCTCGATCCCTTCCAAACTTATCTTGGCAGCACCGTATGAATTTTTGAATGAAAGTGTATTTTTTTTATTTTTATATATAACTTTATAAACTATTTTTTTAAATAATTTTTTATCAATATTATAAAAGATATATATAATTACTATTAAAAATAAAAGGGTATAAATATTTACTATTCTTATTAGTATCGAAAATAAAATAAATAGAAATAAAATAAAGATAAAATACTTTATATACTTTAATTTCAAAAAATTCATTTTATCGATTATTTTTAAAAATGTTATACAGTAAAAAAATAAAACCAATATTAATAGATATATCAGCAATATTAAATACTGGAAAATTTATAATATTTAAATTTATAAAATCAATTACAAAACCTTTTAAAATCCTATCAATACCATTGCCAATAGTTCCACCAAGAATAAAGCTATAAGAGTATAGATCAATTGTGTTAGAGGTATTTTTTCTAAGTATTAAATAAAAAAGTAATATTGAAAAAATAATACTTATGAAAGATAAAAATAATCTATTGCCACTAAATATGTTAAATGCTGCACCGTAATTTTTAACAAAGTCTAATCTAAATAAAAGAAAATCTTTATTTATAAATATCTTATGATTATAAAACATTAAATATTTCGTAAACTGATCTATTAGAATAATAAAGAGACTTATAGATAAAAAATAAAATTTTGTTTGTATTTTATTAATCATTATTTGCTATATTTTATACGTTTTATGGGATTAATAAGTAATAAAAGTGGAATAAGCATTAAAAAATGATATCCAATTTTACCCAAAGAGTATTTTCCTAAATTATATAAAAATAAATTAAATTGACTGTAAAATATAATTTGTATAAGGTTGTAAAATATTCCAGTTAAATGCATAGCACCTATTGCTATGAATCCATTTATTAAAAAGTTACCAACATTTATTTTATTTCTAGTATTAAAATTATCAATTATATTGATTAATGGATACATACCTAATAAATAACCAAAATTTGGAGTGAGCAAATATCCTATTGAACCTCCTTGATGAAAGACTGGAAATATAAATAAACCTAAAATTATATATATAGAAAATGCTCTGAAAACAACTTTTTTATGAAATATAAGTGTTAGTAAAATTACAGTTGGAATTTGCCATGTGATAGGCATCTCAATACTATTACTAGATTTATCGATAAATGGTAGTGGAATATAAACAGGCAGCATTGCTGTTATTACTAGTGATTGAAGACTCACCAGTAACTCAATTAATTTATAAAAATTGAGCATGATTATAAATTCTATTTATAAACTTCTCAATGCAACAATTGGATCTAATTTAGAAGCTCTTTTTGCGGGTAAAACGCCGAAGATTAAACCTATTGATCCTGAAATAATCATGGTGGAAATAGTTGTTGTAATTCCTACAGATGCAGGAAGTGGTGTTATCAGAGATAAAAGAAAAACACCTGATAATCCAGTTGTTGTTCCTATTAATCCTCCAATAGTTGATAAAATCAATGCCTCGATTAAAAATTGAATTAATATATCTGACTGTTTTGCTCCTATTGCTTTTCTTAGACCAATCTCTTCAGTCCTTTCGCTCACAGAAACAAGCATAATATTCATGATTCCTATGCCTCCAACCACTAAAGATACTGCCCCAATACCTGCCAATAAAAATGTCAGCCCACTTGTTATGTTAGTTACTATATTTAATGCATCCTCTTGTGATCTAACTGCAAAGTCATCATCTCTTATTATTTTATGTCTTTGCCTTAATAAGTTAGTTATTTGAAATTTAGCGGCACTGGTTGCATTTTTATTTATTGCTTCCACACTAATGAAGCTTAAACTTACACCATATGTAGGGTCCTTCCCTGTAATCCTATTAACCATAGTTGTTAATGGAATATAAGCATTTTTGTCTTGATTACTTCCAAAAACAGCCCCCTTTGGTTTTAATATTCCGATAATTTCATAAGTATGATCTTTAATTCTAATTTTTTTACCAAGTGATGAAGATTTATCTTTGAAAAATTCCTCTTTAAGATCAGGACCTATTACTACAAAACTTCTTGCACTATTGACATCACTTTTTGATAAAAATCTTCCCTTATCTACTTCAAAGCTTCTTACTTCAAGAAATTCAGGAGTAACTCCTGCAATAGATATATTTAGACTTTTAGAATTTGATTGCACTATTTCGTTAGCAGAGATTTGAGGAGCAACTTTTTTAACTGTTGGTACTTGATTACTTATTGCTACTGCATCTTCTAAAACTAAATTTTTAGGAAATGAAATACCTCTTCTTCTTGTGTCATTATTTCCAGGAACAATGAATAAAACATTTGCACCTAAATTACTTAATTGATTTTTTGCTAATGTTTGCGCACCTCTACCAAGCCCAACTAATGTAATTACAGATGCATTTCCTATAATTATCCCAAGCATTGTTAACGAACTTCTTAATTTGTTTGAGACTAATGTTTTGGTCGCCATACCTAAGGCTTCCTTTATTGAGATATTCCTAGACATATTTATATTTATCAACTGCTTCCTCGTCATCTTCAATTTGTCCCATATATATAACCCCTTCATTAAGCTGCAATGTAATAAGGTCACCATTAATAATTTTATGATTATCTATATTTTTTAAATTACATATTGTAGAAATCTTTTTATTATTTTTATTAAATAAAGCGTAAACTTCGTCTACATTTTGGTTCGTTACGATACCTGCAATATTTTTGCTTACTGGAATATTTTTCATTAATTCTTTTGGTACAAATAATATTTCTCCTGGACAAATTAAGGACATATCAAGATTGTCTTTTATTATTCTTGCTTTTCCTGTAACTCCAATTTCACCTATTGAAATTCCCCTAGATACAATTTTTCTTACTAAACCGACTTTTATTAAATCTGTAGATCCGCTAATACCAGTTAATGTACCTGCAGTTTGAACTACTAAATCTCCTTGATTTAGGATCCCCATCTCCTGTGCAATTTGCATTGCTAAACTAAAAGTTTTTGCTGTTCTTTCATCATTTTTAACTACTATGGGAGTAACTCCCCAAACAAGTTGCAACCTTCTCGCTACGCTCCTCTCTGTAGTAGTTGCCAAGATAGGTGTTGGTGGTCTGAATTTACTAACATTTCGAGCAGTAGAGCCTGATTTTGTTAAAGGGATGATTGCTCCTGCTTCAAGTTGTCTAGCTATATTACTTACTGCAGCACTAATAGCATTTGGGATCGTACTAGGTAAGTGGCTCTCAATAGCTTTAAGTGGATAATCCCTTTCAATTCTTCTTGCTATGGTTGCCATCGTTTGTACTGCCTCTACAGGATAATCACCAACTGCAGTTTCGTTTGAAAGCATTACCGCATCTGTTCCATCTAAAATTGCATTGGCAACGTCACTAACTTCCGCCCTAGTTGGTCGTGGATTAGAAGCCATAGAATCAAGCATTTGAGTCGCTGTAATTATAGGGATACCTAATGAATTAGCTTTTCTTATTAATTCCTTTTGTAAAAGAGGAACTTCTTCTGCAGGCATTTCTACTCCTAAATCACCTCTTGCAACCATAACCCCATCACATAAAGGTAATACAGTATCAATTTGATCAATTGCTTCAAATTTTTCTATTTTTGCGACTACAGGAGTTGAATGCCCATTTTTGTTTATTAAATCTTTTATTTCGTTTATATCGGATGGATTTCTTACGAAACTTAGGGCTATCCAATCAACTCCTTCAGATAAACCAAATTTTAAATCCTCTTTATCTTTTTCTGTTAATGCTTTTACTGATAATTGAACATCTGGGAAGTTTACACCTTTATTATTTGAAAGAACTCCCCCTACAGTTACCAAGCACTCTAAAAGAGAAGCTTTTACATCTACTTTTTCTACAATCATCTCAATTTTGCCATCATCTAAAAGTATTCTTTTTCCTTCCCTAACTTCTTTAGAAAGTTTGTCGTAGGTAACATTAGCAATAGTATTAGTACATTCAACTTCATTTGATGTCAAGGTAAATTTATCACCCTTTTTAACTTTTACTGGACCATCTTTAAAACGCCCTAATCTTATTTTAGGTCCTTGTAGATCTTGTAATATTCCAATATCTATATCTAACTTTTTTGATACTTCTCTTATAGTTTTTATTCTCGCAGCATGATCTTTATGATCTCCATGTGAGAAATTTAATCTGAATGTTGTTACTCCAGCTTTAATTAAATCTGTAATTATCTCTTCAGATTGAGTTGCAGGGCCAATAGTAGCTACTATTTTTGTTCTTCTTTTTAAATCAATATTCGACATATATAGATAATATTGCTAGATATAAATAAATTTACCATACCCAAAGTTAGTTATTTAAGTCATGGATTTTAAAACTTATCAGAAAAAAGCGAGGGAAACAGCACAATATCCAGATTTAGGCTCAAATAATATTTATCCAACTCTCGGTTTAGTTGGAGAGGCTGGTGAGGTTGCAGAAAAAGTAAAAAAAGTTTTAAGGGATAAAAATGGAATATTTGATGATGAATCAAAATTAGGTATTAAAAAGGAGTTAGGAGATGTTTTGTGGTACATCTCAAATCTTTGTACAGAATTAAATTTTAATTTAGAGGATGTCGCATTACAAAACCTTGAAAAATTAAAATTGAGGGCTGATAAAGGAAAGATAAGCGGTTCTGGAGACGATAGATAAATTCAGCTATAACCTAAGCTTGCATACTGAAGATTTGTAATTAAGTTTTGGATAACATTTAAAAGTAAAAAAGCTAATAAAGATGAAATATCAAATCCACCTATTGGAGGGATAATTCCTCTAAAAATGTTTAAATATGGATCTGTTATGGAAGTTAATGCAGATAAAACACCGTTGCTCCAATCTATACCTGGAAACCATGTAAGTAAAATTCTTATTATTAATATAAAGGAATAAATTGATAAAGTTTGGCCCAGAACTGCGAGAATCTCAGGTAACATTTTCGTCTAGTAATTTAATATATCCTAACATTTACTTATTATTGCTGCTTATTATTATTATTACGACTTCCTATTTTTGAGAGATATTCATTACTTACAGCAAAAGTTTGAAAAAACTTTTCTGATAATGATAACCAATATGATCTACCATCTTTTTGCTTTCGTTTGACAATAAACTTTTTTTCTAATAACTCTTTAATATGATCATAAGCGCCTGAACCTCTTAGAAGAATAAGATCCGATTGCAGAATCTTTTTTTTGATTGCTATGGTTGCCAATGTCCTTAGTTCTGACGTTTTTAAATCAGAAGGAAGTAAATCCTCCACGAATTCATTAAGATTAGATTTTAGTTCGAGAGAAAAACTATTATTAACTTCATTTAATTCAATAGCTGAACTTGGATTAGAGTATTTATTTATAAGATCTTTAATTGCATCATTTATTGAGTCGATATCAGAATTAGTAATTTCTGAAAGATCCCCTTTTGTTATGGGTCTACCTTTCAAATATAGAACAGCTTCAACTTTAGTAACTAGATCTATATCAGATAGTGGCTTGGAATTCAGATCAGACTGATTGATTTTTTATTACCGAAATCTTTTCTAATTTACCTTATATTTAATCTGATGCACCAAGGAATAATTTATATGTATCGTTTTGAGTTTCATCCCAGTATTTATAGCCTGAAATTCTTACAAATTCGTTCCACTCTAAAATTTCATTTCTATCGATTAATACTCCAATAACAATTTTTCCTACATCAGCACCATAATTCCGATAGTGAAATACACTTATTGTCCAATTAGATTTCATATTATTTAGGAAATTTATCAAAGCTCCTGGTCTTTCAGGAAACTCAAATCTGTATAAAAGCTCGACAAAGTTTCTATTATTCATTTCTTTAAAATTCTTTGGTAATCTTCCCCCTACCATATGTCTGAGATGATTTTTAGATAATTCATCATCACTTATGTCAATAAATGGGTATTTAGAATTTTTAAATTCTTCTAAAAGATTATTTTTATCATTCAATCCATAAACTTGCACACCTACAAAGATTTGCGCATTTTTAGAATTAGACATTCTATAGCTAAATTCAGTTAAATTTCTACTATTCAGTAACTTACAAAAGTCAATTAAACTGCCTGCACGTTCTGGAATTTCAACAGCCATCATTACCTCTTTACACTCTCCAAGTTCTGCTCTTTCTGCAACAAATCTAAGTCTCTCAAAGTTCATATTTGCTCCACATGCAATAGCTACCATTTTTTTATTGGAATAATTTGAATTCAAAATATCTTTTTTCATTCCTGCAATTGATAGTGCTCCTGCTGGTTCTAGTATCGACCTGGTATCTTCAAAAACATCTTTTATTGCCGCACAAATTTCATCAGTATTAACCCTAATCATTTTATCTATATATTTTCTTCCAATATCAAAAGTATTATTACCAATTTTTTTAACTGCTACTCCATCTGCAAATTGTCCTACAGAAGATAATTCTACAATTTTAGATTCTTCCAAGGATTTAGACATGGCGTCTGCGTCTTCAGGCTCTACTCCAATTATTTTTACTTCAGGCCAAATTTTTTTAATATATAAAGATATTCCAGATATCAATCCTCCGCCACCAACAGCTATATAAATAGCAAATGGTTTATCTTTTAGTTGCTGTTCAAGTTCAATAGCTATAGTTCCTTGTCCAGCGATTACATCTGGATCATCAAAAGGGTGAATAAAACATAAATTTCTTTCTTGGCTAATTCTTATTGCCTCTTTGTATGTTTCATCATAGTTTTCACCAAATAATATAACTTTTGCTTTTAAATTTTTTACTGCATTAACTTTTACTAGAGGCGTTGTAATGGGCATCAATATGGTTGCTTGGCAATTTAACTTGAGAGCACTAAGAGCAACCCCTTGAGCATGATTACCAGCACTTGAAGTAATTACTCCCTGAGCAAGCTGGGAATTGCTGAGCTTACTCATTTTGTTATATGCACCTCTTATTTTGAATGAAAATACATCTTGAAGATCTTCTCTTTTTAGAAAAACTTCATTATTAAGTGTATTACTTAAATTATGTGCTTTCTCTAGGGGTGTTTTTTTTGCTACTTCATAGACTTTAGCTTGAAGTATTTTTTCAAAATAATCATTCATATATATATTTTTAGCATTAATTATTAATCTAATAAAACATTACATGATCTATTTCAAAAAAAATACTCATTTTGCACCTCGGCGTTTTAGATTAGATAAATAAATATTTTTATGTAATGCTTTTAAGTGAGTTAAGCCATCCGAATGAACTACATGGCTTAACAGTTTCACAATTAGAGGAAATTGCCTGTCAAATTAGAGAAAGACATCTTCAAGTAGTTTCGACCAGTGGCGGACACCTTGGACCTGGATTAGGTGTAGTCGAGTTAACACTAGCTTTATATCAGACTCTTGATCTTGATTTTGACAAGGTTGTATGGGATGTAGGACATCAGGGTTATCCCCATAAATTAATAACAGGTCGTTTTAGTGATTTTGATACTCTTAGACAACAAAATGGGGTAGCAGGATATCTTAAAAGAAGTGAAAGTAAATTTGACCACTTTGGTGCAGGTCATGCAAGCACATCCATTTCAGCAGCATTGGGAATGGCAATAGCAAGAGATAGAAAAGGGGAAAATTATAAATGTGTAGCTGTTATTGGTGATGGTGCTTTAACTGGTGGAATGGCTTTAGAAGCAATAAATCATGCAGGACACCTACCAAATACTCCCTTGGTCGTGGTGTTAAATGATAATGATATGTCTATATCTCCTCCAGTTGGAGCACTTTCTACTTATCTAAATAAGGTTAGGCTTAGTCCACCATTGCAATTTCTGTCAGATAGTGTACAAGAAAGTGTTAAAAATATTCCATTAATAGGTAAAGATATCCCAGAAGAATTAAAGAATATCAAAGGAAGTGTCAGACGTTTAGCTGTTCCTAAAGTAGGTGCTGTTTTTGAAGAACTTGGATTTACATATATGGGCCCAATAGATGGTCATGATATTGGAAATTTAATTAATACATTTAATGCTGCACATAGACTTAAAAAACCAGTACTTGTTCATCTGGTTACCACAAAAGGAAAAGGTTATCCTTACGCAGAAGCTGATCAAGTTGGATACCATGCACAGTCTGCATTTGATCTTACTACTGGTAAATCCATTCCATCAAAAAAACCAAAGCCAGTTAGTTACAGTAAAATATTTGGCCAAACATTATTAAAAATATGTGAACAAGATAGTAAAGTCATTGGTATTACAGCGGCTATGGCTACTGGTACTGGATTAGATATATTACAAAAAAATATTCCAAATCAATATGTCGATGTGGGAATAGCTGAACAACATGCAGTTACTCTTGCTGCTGGAA
>JAOOML010000025.1 GCA_028409275.1 Prochlorococcus sp. AH-716-I09
ATGCCTATAGAACTTAAAAAAAAACTTGAGGAAGAAGATATTATCTTTTGAATGAATGCAAACGGCATTCATCATGATCTTTTTTGAAAATTAGTAACTAGCTAATCTCGAAGCTAACCTAAAGAGTCTAAATCTCTTCTGTGGTGAACTGTATTCGAATCATTGTGTGAGACTTTCTGATCTCTTATTAAATCTGTGGCAGTAGAATAATCATTTGCACTATCAAGATCTCTTGAATTTTTATCTTGAATTGCGAATGGTGATCTTTTAAAATTCATAATAGAGTACCTAAAACTTTTGTTGGATTCTGATTACTGATCCTGGGTGGTCATGCACGTAGGTGTTAAATTCTTTCGCAAGCAAAAGGCAATCGTATGCATCTCGAGCATAGAAGCCAACTTGATGTGTATTATTTGATGAATCTTTGTAACTCAACAAATATTTATTACAAGATTTGATGGGTGTTGAAGGCATTTAACTTATAATCGTTATTTTTAAGTTATAACTAGGCACGCTAAGCAACCGACTAATAAAAATGTACGGTTAAAGGCACAAACATATACGGATAATGGATCAACAATTTTATTTGAAAATTGATATAATTTTAAAAAAAAAAAGCATATATTATTTAGTTTTTTTTAGATACTTTTGAAAATCCTCCTCTAAATTATTAATTTCCCATTAACAAAATAACTTTAATGACTGATAACAAACACCTTTTAAAGAGTTGAATATATAAATAATTAAGCCGATAAAAAAGCTAACTAAAATAAATTAAGATCAAAAGAAGTGGAATTAATTGAAGTAAACTATCACTCATGAAAGCCAATTTGAAAAAGATAAATCAAGAAGGCTTTATTTTATTTTCAATGATCGGAACCAAAGAGCTTCCTAGATCACAAATTAAATCTTGAGAAGGAAATTCATCAGAGCCTGTCCAAATTTTTAATCCAGCATATATAGGACATTCACATTCTCTCTCAAGAGTTAACTTATTTAATTCAGATGAAGTCCAAGGCTCGCCAGAACCTAAAAGTACAGAATATAACCTTTTAGAATAAGTATCGTTCCACTGATCAAATTTTTCTATTTGAGAAATAAGGGCTTTGAAAGCCTCTTCATGATTTAGATAATTAAAGTTTTGTGAGGTCTTTTCGAAAAGTGATTTCATGAAATTAGTGCAGTTTATTGCATCATTATCTGAAAATCCACTAGAAGAATAATCTACAGTTAATCGCTTTGTATTCTCAGATAGTATTTGTTTAACTAATGTATTTAGTTTAATATTTTTTGAAAGTGCCTTAAATTTAAGAGCTTTGAGAAGCTCTTCATCAATATTTATATTTAATTGAGTTCTTTTTTTCGTCATAATTTATATCTCTATTATAATTCAATCTAGAAGAATTTGCAGAGAACTTTTAGGGAACTTACATCAATTTTTTTAGGTTCTGTCCAACTGTCCAAGTGCTTTTAATATCCTAAAATTTATTATCATTCCTTAACGTTAATTTATATTTACTTTTCTGCTTTTTTCCTAGATTTCTAGATATGTAAATTTAAAATCTATATTATTAATTTATTACATCTGAATTTTCAAAATTATGGATAAACATAACTTGGAAGTAAGACTTGAAGATGAATTAATAAAAAAATTAATACAGAAAGCTAATGAAGAGGGAATACCTTTTGATGATTATTTAATAGAAACTTTGAAGAAAGCAGTAAATACAAATCATTGATCTAAAAGAAAGCTTTTTCAAGAAGGTATTTTTTCTGAAATTTTATTCAATAAAACTCGAGGAATCTGGAAAGGTTCATGCTGAATACTATTTATTTTATTTTAAGTTTAAAGTTTATGTTTGGAAATTTTTATTGCTTTTCCCTAAGACTGCATATATGGTTTATACTATCTAGAATTCTATTTTACTAGTAAAATATTCCTACTTAGGTCTAGGAATTGTATTTAAGTAAAAAAAAATTACTAAGGAGATTCTCACAAAATCAATATGGAGTTTTATATTAAAAAACCTTCAAGAGCTAAAAAACTATTTTATGTATTAGCCACTTTAAGTTTAGGATCTTCATTTAATACAGTTTTAAAAGCTGATCAAATAGCTAATTCTTCAGTAGATTTAAAAAAAGATATTGAAAATATTAAACAGAAAAATTTTAAAAATAAAGATAATCTTGAATCTCCAATAAAAGATTCACTTAACAAAGAAGGTGAAATTCGAAATACAGTTAGCGAAAGAACAATATTGCTCAAAGATATTAGCTTTTCAGGAAACAAAAAATTCTCCGAGGAAAAGCTAAAAAAGTTTTTTGTTAATTTAATAGGAAAAGATGTTACCTTTTCAGATTTATCAAATGCTGCGCTTAAGACACAATCTCTTTACAGAGAAAAAGGTTTTATAACTACTAGGGTAATCATTCCTAAACAAGATTTTTTATCGGGAGATATTAAAATAGCAGTCATTGAAAGTTATTTGGAAGATATTCTAGTAACAGGAGGAACAGATGGAACTAGAGAATATATAAGGTATATGACAAGTAGTATTCTTAAAGATAATCTGAAAAATAAAATTTTTAAATTTGATGATCTTGAAAGACAACTACTTTTAATAAAGAAAAATGGTATTGGTAAATTAACTTCCACTCTCTCTAAAGGAAGTAAGGTAGGTACATCATTATTGATTATTAACATTGATCCTGAGCCATTAAATTTAAGTGCTTTTACTAATACAGATCTCTCTAAAAATTTAGGAGATTATGTTGTTGGACTTAAGTCTTCCTATACAACAAAAACAAAAAACCCTCTAAAGATTGGAACTTCATCAAAATATGCATTCCCAATCACACACGGTCTTACTAGTGGAGTTATATTCCTAGAGAAACCAATCGCCAAAAAAGGTTTAAGTCTTAATTCAATATTTGCATATTCAACTACGAAAACTAAAGACCTTTTCCCTGCCACTTCAGGAGAAAGTATAAATAAGGGTACTTCTGAATATCTCTCATTAGGAATCTCTTATCCTTTAATACTGAAAAGAAATACTGAACTTGGATTTGATATTGCAACAACAATACAAAATAGTCATCAAGACCTTTACCAAGATAATGTAAGGTCAAACAACGTTAGTACTGATAGAATTAGAGCAATAAGAGTTGGATTGAATGGAAGAAAATCTTTGAAGAGTTCATATAACACGGCAAGGTTTCTTTTTAGCCAAGGATTTGAAGGTTGGGATGATACTTTAAGCAGTGGTCAACAAAAATCAAATTTAAATTCTAAACCAAATTTTTCAACTTATAAGCTTGACCTCAGTAGACAGCAGTATCTTGGTAATGGTGGCGTTGTTCTTGAACTTAATGCCTCCGGACAAATTGCTAGCTCCCCTTTACCAACTCCAGAGAAGTTTTCCTTCGGAGGACCTGATTATGGGAGAGGTTTCGCCAATAGTCATATTTTTGGTGATGCTGGTTGGAGCTCTTCAATTCAACTTTCTAAAAATATGTACTCTAAAAATGGCAAAACTATTAGCCCTTTCGTTTGGCTAGATTATGGACAAACGGATGATTTAACTGGAGAAAATAGTGAAAAATCGGCTTCTACTTATGGATTAGGAATTGGTGGAAACCTTAATAGAGACACCACTTATGAAATATCTGTAGGAATTCCAAGTCTAGATGATTCAAATCCATCAAAAACTGGTCTAGATCATTCAATTTTTAAATTTAATTTAGGTCTGCAATTTTAAAAAATATTTTTTTAGATAAATAATAATTGCATTTTATTTTTTTACTTTAAGGATTTATATATATGAAAAGGTTATCCCTGGAAAAATTTACTTGTAATAAATTTTTATTTAAGAGTTTTTATTGTTTTTTCTAGGATTTCCAATATAGTTTATACTTACTAGGAATCTATTAATCTAGAAAAAAATTTAATCAAAAATTTCTAGATAAATTCTTTTAAAAAACTTTTACCAATGACTACTAAAACTGAAAATGCAGCTCCTCCATCTGTAACTATTGATGATAAGAAATATTTAGTTGAACATCTTAATGATAAATCAAAGCTCTTTTTAAGTGATCTAACAAGAACAGTGATGGAATATAAAGAGTTGCTTAGAAGCTATAACCAAAGTCTTACTCTTACAAACACTTATGCCTCTGGACTTAAAACTGAAGTTGAGAAAGTTGGTTTACCAGAATTATCAAATGAAGACTCGCCTTCAATCACTATTGCTGATAAGACATATGATGGTTCAGACTTGCCAGAAACTGTTAAAGCTTATGTAAGTGAACTGGTAAGAGCAAATCAAAATAAAACAAATCTCGAGTATCGGCTAAGACAGTTAGATGCATCAAGAATAACTTTTATCAATTCACTAAAATCGGAAGTTGAAGAATCTGGAATTTCTCCAACTGAAGACTAAGAATAACTCATGAAAAATTTAAATACTATTGAATTGATTATTAGTCGGTTAAATAATTAATTGAATTATTTGCATTCCTACTTTTTACTTGTATTTTCACAAAATTATGCTTTATACTTACTAGAAATCTATTTTTCTAGACCTAATAGTTTTCTAAAGATTTTAGGAAATTGATTCAAAGTGTCTGTAATTACTTTGAAGTTCTCCCATTTTAATTCTGTCTATTAAATTATGCGAAATCGCGATATCAAGAATAAATCAACGTTTAATTCCATCCCTAGAGACGGTGATAAATACAATTTGATTTCTAATTGGAAAAAATTATATTCAAAAAAACCTAAATTTTCAGCATCTGTTCCAGCAGCGGCGGCAGCTATTGTGGCATCTTTTGGACCTTCTGTACCAGTATTTGCTTTGCCTCAAGGACTAACAGTTAAACAGGGAAATATTACTACTCAGACATCAAATAACACTTTAACGATAAATCAGGGATCTAATAGAGCCTTAGGAGATTGGAATAGTTTTGATATTCAAAAGAACGAAACTGTAAATATTAATCAGCCTTCCGTAGAAAGTATCATGGTAGGTCGGATAACAGGTGGTTCTAGAACAGAAATATTTGGTAATTTAAACGCTACCGGTGGAGTAATTCTTATAAATCCAAAGGGTATGCTTTTTGGGGCCGAAGCCGAAATAAATACTGCAACATTTTCTGCTTCAACTCTTGATATAGAACCTCTTGATTTTAGTAATGCAAATGATGTAACACTAAACAATTTCGATGCGAGCTCTCTTAATTCCTCGATCATCAATTATGGAACTATATCTGTTGGTGATACTGGATTAGTATCGTTAATATCTCCTCAAGTAGTAAATGAAGGTGTAATTTCTGCCAAGTTAGGAAAAGTTCAACTGGTTTCTGGTACATCAGCTACTCTTGATTTGAGTGGTGACGGCCTTTTAAATGTTGCTCTTGATGAGAGGGCAGCTGGAATTATTAAAAATACAGGAACTATTGAAGGCCAAAATATAAGAATTGGAGGTGGTGTCGCGACATCATTCGTTAATTCTACTGTCAATATTGATGGTATTGTTCTAGCTACAGGTTTTGATCAAGATTCAACTGTTGATATTCAATCTTCCGGAGATGTTTTTGTAGATGGCTATATTACTTCAAGTGAATCTAATACCGCTGATAATGGTGGTTCAATAAAAATCCTAGGTAATAGAGTTGCTATTAAGGACAACTCTGCGATATCAACAAGTGGAGTTAATGGAGGTGGTGAGGTTCTTATCGGCGGTAACTATTTAGGTGGAGGACCAGAACCTAATGCCTCAGCTACCGTAATTCTTGAAGGAGCAGAAATTACTGCAGATGCTTTAGAAAGTGGAGATGGAGGAAGAGTAATTGTATGGAGTGACGACTATACGAATTTTCAAGGTTCTATCTCCGCAAAAGGTTCTAAAATTGGCTTGGGCGGATTTGTTGAAACTTCAAGTGGTGATAACCTTCAAGCATTTGGAAGCGTAGTAGCTAATGGTGGACTTGGAGCTGGTACTTATCTTCTAGATCCTGATGATGTCGAAATTGTTTCAGGTAGTTCAAAAACAAATATTAATGGTACTAACCTATTTAAACCTACAAGTACTGGAGCTCAGATAGGAGCTAGTCTTATTGTTACTACCCTCAATAGTGATGACGTTGTAATTACTACTCAAAGCGATAACACCAATAAAGGAACAATAACAATTTCTTCTGCTATTACAACTACTAATACTTCCTCAAGAGAACTTACATTTGTTGCAGCTGAGGATATCGCTGTCAATGCTAATATTACTGCCGGTAGTGGTAAAACAAGCGTTTTCCTCAAAGCCCAGGGAAATATAACAATTGCCGACAGCGTTAATATAATTACCTTAGGAGGATCATTTAATGTCGGTGGTGCAAATGACCTTGGTAAAGCGTTAGCTGCAATTTCTGATCAGGCTGGTTCTTTCACCTTAGGCTCAGGAAAAATTGACACCACAGGAGCTAGTGATGCGCCTGGAGGTGCTGTTGTAATTAGAACAAGGGTACGAAGTAATGCGTCTCTAGATGCTGCTACTACAGGTCATATCACCATTGAGGGCAATATAATTACTACCGGGGGTACAGCAGTTTCTCATGGTGAAGCTGGAGGTTCTGTTACTCTTCGTGCTGGCGTAGCTGAAGGTGGAGATTCCATTACTAGTGCAACTGCTGGAGATATTATTATCAAAACAACTGCCGATATAACTACTACTGGAACTAATGGAGTTGGTGGAGCTGTTGGAGGGGCTGGAGGTGCCGTAATTCTTGACACTAACACGGGTACTATAACTCTAAATGATACTACTATTAATACTTCAGGTGGAACCAGCTCGGGAACTGCAGGAGCTG
Source organism: Prochlorococcus sp. AH-716-I09 (assembly GCA_028409275.1). GTDB lineage: Bacteria > Cyanobacteriota > Cyanobacteriia > PCC-6307 > Cyanobiaceae > Prochlorococcus_A. Next base: position 6,859 of record JAOOML010000025.1, read on the forward strand.
GTGGAGCGATCACTATTAAAGACGCCTTGAGAATTGGAAATAATACCGTTACTCTTAATACTGGAGATTCAGCTGGTAACGTTACAATTGAAGGGACTATTGATTCAGTAGCTTCTACGACAAAGCAACTTGACATTACCTCTGGTACTGGCGCTGTTGATTTAGGTGGTGTTATTGGTGGATCAGATGCCTTGTCAGCTTTAAATATTAATGCTTCTTCAGGGTCAGGAAATATTGATATTACCAATATTGGAGATGGATCTCCTACTTTGGGAATTACTGGAACTACAGTTCTTGGTAATGCTAATACCGGGACACTTGATTTAGACGGTAATAATTATGACGTTGGAGCGATAACTTTTGGATCAAATTACACTTTAACTTCAGCCACTACAGGTAATCTTGATGAGATAGTTGGAGATATAAGATTTTTAGGGAATGTAACTGTTGATGGCAATATGACCATTGATAGTAATGGTGGAGATATAACTTTTGATGGGACCGTTTCGGGTACAAATGGAGATGAAATCCTTACAGTTACAGATGGTACGGGAGGTGCAGAAAATGGAACTATTACTTTTAAAGGTAATGTTGGTGCTGGGAATAACCTTTTAAGTTTAGTTGTTACTGCTGATACTGCTATTAAATTTGGCGGAACAGTAACTACTGCTAATGCAAATAATAATAATATTGATATCAACGGACCTGTAATTCTTACAGATAATTCAACCTTTGATACTTCTGCCAACGACGGAACAATTGACTTTAGCAGCACAATTAACTCAGAAACTGCTACTGAGAAATCCTTAACCCTTAAATCTGATTCAGGAAGTATCACAGTTAATGGTGTAATAGGTGGCACGAACGATATTGGAGCCCTATCGATCAATGATGGTTTAACTGGTGCCGGGACAATAACTCTTAGTGGAGTTGGTGCTATCAGCGGCACTCCTAAGATTGGTATAACAGGATCAGTAGATATCGGTCACACAAGCACAGCCAAAGTGATCTTGAACGGAACGGAATATAACATCGATGGCGATACAACAATTACCACAACAACAGGAGCCAATAAGGCTATTATCGGCGATGCGCTGACTATAAAAACCGATGGTCACTTTACTAAATTTGTGGGAGGAAAGATTGATTTAGCTGGTACTGATGGTTTGCAGGACGGCCATAATTTAACAATTACAGCTGGAAGCGGAGATGTAACGGTGACAGATATTGCAGCCCATTCTTCTGAGTTAATTGATATTGAAGGTGCGACAGTTACTGTAGGTGTTATTGGTGCTAGTGATGAGATCAAGTCAGTTACGTTAGATGGATCGACGAAGGTAGTACTCGGTGGAAACATCACCACTTCCAACATAACTGGCAATAACATACTTATAAAAGGACCTGCGGAAATAGCAGCTGACATTACTCTTGACACCAGTGCCAAGGACGGAACTATTACCTTTAATGGAACTGGAACAGCAATAGACTCAATATCTACTGGAGCGAAAGATCTAACTCTTACATCTGCAGGAGGTAAAATACAGATTGATGGAATAATAGGTGAAACTACAGCTCTAGATGTATTGAAGATTAATGATGATGTAGCCGGAGCAGCCGTAATTGAACTTAGTGGAATTGGAAAATCAGGTACATCAGCTGCCGGTGCAGCCGCTACTGATATTGGTCATACATCTACGAAAGGAATTGATCTAGGTGGAGGTTACTACAAGACCAGCGGAGCGATTAAATTTACTACTGCAGCTAATGATGGAGCCGGTAACTCAGATATTATTGATTTTGAAGAAGCGACAACTTTAGCTACAGCCAATAAAGATATAAGCTTTGTTGGAGGCGGGATATCAGCAGCAGCAAATGGTGCCAATATCACAATTACAACTGGATCAACAGCAGCATCAAAAGGAGATGTAACGCTAACAGACATAACAGTTACATCTGAAGAAACAATATCTGTTCTTGGTACTACAATTAGTGCTCAAAAAATCGGAGATGCGACTACGGAAGCAGGTGTTGTTTCATTGGAAGGTGCCATAACATTGAATGACTCTATCTATACCGATGACGTCACCAGCACATCGACAGCAGGTGATGTAACTCTTACTGGAGCAGTATCACTAGCAGCTGACATTACTATTGACACCTCTGATGGAGATGGTCTTGTTAAATTCACCAGTACAGTTGATTCCGCAACGACAACAGCCAAAGGCTTAACTATTAAATCTGGAGCAGGTAAGGTAACTATCGATGGAAAAATAGGTGCAAGTGATGATGGAGGAACAGACTTTTACAAGTTGGCAGCGTTAAGTATTAACGCAACTGACAGTACAGGAGAAATAGAACTCTTTGACATAGGAGATTCTGCCAGTGTTGGAACATCAACAGTGACTGTTGGTAATGCTGATGCTACTAGTGGGGGAACAACTACGATCACCTTGGATGGTATTTACTACAGACCAGGAGGAACAACTTTAATAACTGCAAAAGCTGGAGATAATATTAAGGTGACCAGGGCTGCAGGAACTGGTGATGTGGACTTTGTTATGGCTGCTAATAGTTTAGAGTTTGCTACTGCAGATGTATTACTTTCTGATGACAGAGATCTTGATATAGATTCAACTGGAACGGTAACAATTGCGGGTATTGACGGAAATTCTAGTGAGGCAGTTGCGATTAATTCATCAGGAACGATAACACTTGGAACAATTGGAACCGGTGTTACCAATGGAATTGGTGATATTACTATTGATGGTAATGGATCTATAGTCCTAACAAATAACATTACATCCTATAAGGCTACTGGATCTACTGTTTATTTTGATGGAGCTGTTGTTATTAAAGGTGATGTCACTATTACAACTGATACCAGTACAGGGCATGCAACAGATAATGATGGAAAAATAGATTTCTTTGGTGCACCTACAACAATTCTTGGTCATACAGGAGGAACAAATAATCTTACTTTATTAAGTGGATCCGGAACTATTGATTTAGATGGAAAAATCGGTGCAACTTCTGGAAGTGAATTAGATAAATTACATATCAACGCAAGTGCTAGTGCAGCAGCAGCCTTGAATATTCCACAGATTGGAGCTGACGCTTCTACTCCTGGTACAACAGGAGAAACAAAGATAGGTAATGCTTCCTCAGGAATAATCACTTTATCCGGTGATACCTATGCCTTTGGAGGAGGAGATACTACGATCACCAGTGGTGACGATATAAAACTGACAGCAAACTCTGCAAATAATACTAAAGGCACAATGACAACAGATGCCAATACCCTTACGATTGTCCCAGGAACTAATAAAGCTCTCGAATTCTCTGGAACAGCAAAAATCAGTGGAGCAAACACATCAACAATTGATATTCAAGGAGATGTCCTTGGAGTTGATAACGGAGGATCTGTTGAGATAATCGAAATATCAGTTGCCACTGCTGGAGAAGTAAAAGTAACTGGAGATATTAAAGCAGCTGATGCTAGCGGAGCACATGCTGGAAAAATCAAGACAATCACTTTAAGTGGTCCAGGAACAGGAGCTGGAACAGGTGTTTATATCGGAGGCGAATTAGTTACTGCAGTAGCTGCGACAGGAAATAATATTGATATTAATGGAAATGTACTTTTGACAGGTAATACAACCTTAGATACCACTGCCAACGACGGAACAATTGACTTTAGTGGAAAGATTG
>JAOOML010000026.1 GCA_028409275.1 Prochlorococcus sp. AH-716-I09
ATTTAAAGTTTGGAAAGATAAAAAAATACTGGTACCTATTCCTCCAATCCCAAAAAGTCCTAAAATCACAGTACTTCTTATTGAACACTCTAATCGATATAAACCAAAGTTTTTAAATGTATTTATTATTGGATTCCATATTAAAGTTAGTAAAGAAGAAAATTTAGGCGCATTTATTTGATTTATAGATTCAAAACTTTTGTAATCAATAGTTTCTAATTGTTCAGCAAAAACTTTTGAGTTTACAGCAATATAAGGTATACATATAGCTATTATTCCTATCGAAAAATTTATTCCATATATTTGCATTAATATTATTCCCCAAACCACTTCGTGTATAGATCTAATTATTGTTAGAAAAAACCTTATTATGCGGTAGAAAAAATTTGGAATATTAAAGATTTTATAAAAAATATTTGAGGAAATTATTCCAAAAATTGCTCCAAAAATAATACTTACCAACCAACTAAAAAAACCAATTAAAATAGTTTCATTTAATCGCTTAATTACGGTAATAATAATTTCATTATTGATCTTGGGATTAAATGCAGAAATTAATAATTCTTGGAATAATTTAAATCCTCCAAAATGAATATTGTTTATTAATTGATACCCTAGAGGTATGCATACCAAAATTGGAAGAAAAGATAATGAGGTATAGTTTAATTTTAATTTGTTCAACTAATTAATATATTTTCTCTAAATGAATCTTCTTTAAGTTATTTCTTTTGATATTGAAAAAAATTTTACCATCCCTTATTCCAATAACTTTATCGAAATCGTTCAGCAAATCTAATCTATGTAATGCAACTAATGCCGTCTTTGGGGATTTTTTTGTTTTATTTTTATCTACACTTTCTAGCAGAAGGTTTTTAATTGTTGTTATCAATTTGGGATCTAGATTATTAAAAGGCTCATCTGCAAGTAATATATTTGATTCTTGAATTAATGATCTAGCTATAGCCACCCTTTGTTTTTGCCCCCCAGATAGTTTTCTGATTTTTTTGTCGTAAATAGAGTTATGAAGTCTACATAATTTCATATATTTATGCGCCTTCTTAAAAGAACTTATATTAAGTAAATTTTTAAAAGCGAAATAAAAATTGTTTTCCGCTAGGAGTCCACAATTAACATTTTGTTCTGCAGAGAGATCTTCTATTAATCTTAAATCTTGCCATATAGTTGTTATTTTACTTTTCTGCTTTCTATCTAATTCTTCGAAACTTTCATTGAATAATTTAACCTCACCTTGAGTTGGCTTTATAGTGCCATTAAGTACTGATATAAGTGTAGTTTTTCCTGAACCGCTTTTACCTAAAAGTGCAACTTTTTCCCCAGAATTTATTTTTAAATTTATTTTATTTAGGATCAGATCATTTTTGTATTTATAAGATATATTTTCTAATTCTAAGACAGTATTATTCATCTAATTTTATTTAATTTCCTCCCGATTTCCTCTATATTTTTATATTGTTTTGAATCTGCCTTTATAAATCTTTTTGCATTGAACATATCTAATATCTGTTTATGTGATTTTTGCTTTATATCTAAATTTAGAATTACTGATTTAAGTTCTTTTGTAAACCCTTCGCCGAATCTATTTTCAAGATCGCCTTGAGCTACCCAATGATAGTCAACATATTCTGGCGTGATCCAGAATAATTCTAAATTACTTGTTCTTTTGGGATTATTTTTAAGATTGTTTTCCCAAACCTGTTTATTTAAAGCTCCAGCATCAAATGCCCCACTATTAACTAAAGCTATAGTGGCATCATGACTCCCGCTAAAACCTGCTTTTTTTCCTTTAAAATGTTTAATTTCTACCCCTGCTTGATTTAAAAAATATTCTGGCATTAATCTTCCAGAAGTTGAGTTTTCAGAGCCAAAAGTAAATCTTAAATTCTTTAGTTTTTTAAGTCCTTTAATGTTTGAAATTGAGTTAAGTTCTAAATTTTTGTTTACTATAAAAACACTTTTAAATTCCTTATCGATATCTCTTTGAGCTATGACAATTGAATTAGGTTTTTGTAATCTTGCTTGAACTCCTGATAAACCTCCAAACCAAACTAAATCTAAATCTTTAGTTCTAAATCCAGTTACTGCTGCAACATAATTAATAACAGGAATGTATTTAACTTCTACATCAAGTTGTTTGGATAATTCTTTTGAAAATAAATTAAATCTTTTGTCCAAAACATCTTGGTTTTGATCAGGTATTGCTCCAACTTTTAAAACTTTGGGATTTGAAAATACAGGTGATGAAAAAACAGAAAATAATAGAGATGAACTTAGTAGGAAATTCTTTAAATTAAACATAACTCAGTTAAATTAATAGTATTGAGATGTTGCTTTTTCAAGCCTTTGTAGTCCATCTTTTATTTTAATTTCTGAAGCTGCACAAGATATTCTTATACATTGATCAGCTCCAAAAGCTTTCCCCGGTACAACAACTAATCCGTAATCTTGAAGAGCTTTATTGCAGAAATCAACAGAAGTAATTGAGGAGTTGGGTAATTTTGGAAATGCGTAAAATGCTCCGTTAGGTTCTTCAATATAAATCCCCTTTATATTATTAAGGCCCTCATAGAGAAGTCTTCTTCTTTGATCATAATGGCTATTTATCATTGAGAAAAACTCATTATTAATTTTTAAAGCCTCTAAAGCACCTTTTTGAACAAAAGAGCAAACATTACTTGTACTTTGACTTTGTAATGCTGAGGATGCTTTGATTACATCTTTGGGACCTACTAAATAACCTATCCTCCAGCCAGTCATAGCCCATCCTTTCGCAAACCCATTTATTATAAAAATTCTATCTTTTAAGTCATTTGCTAATGAAGATAAACTGTAGTGTTTAAATTCTTTTTTAAGGATTAGTTCGTAAATCTCATCAGAAAGAATATTGATATTTGGATTTTCTCTAGCTAAATCGGCAATTTGTAATAATTCTTCCTTTGACATAACTCTTCCAGTGGGGTTATTAGGAGAATTGATAATTATAAATTTAGTTTTTGAAGAGATTTTAGACTTCAAATCTTCTATATTTATTTTGAATCCATCTTCTGCAGAAGAATTTGTAAAAATTGGCTTCCCACCCGCCAATCTAACCATCTGGGGATAACTTAACCAATATGGAGAAGGAATAATAACTTCGTCTCCAGTATTTAACAATACTTGGAAAAGATTATATATTGCTTGCTTAGCACCATTTGTGACCATTACATTTTCAAATTCATAATTTAAATCGTTTTGAATTTGAAGTTTATTTGCAATTGCTTTTCGGAGATCTAAATTCCCCGCTGCGGGCCCGTACTTTGTAAATCCATCAAATATAGCTTTACTTGTAGCCTCTATAACTTCTTTTGGGGCATCAAAATCAGGTTCACCTGCACTTAAATTGCAAATATCTACTCCTTCTGCAGATAATTGATTTGCTTTAGCACTTATCTGCAATGTAAGAGAAGGCTCAATTGAAAGTGCCCGATCAGATAAATTAACTTGACTCATTGACTTATGACTTTTCAAATATGACTTTTAATAATGACAAATGCATAAATTAACAATAAATAAAATTATCACACTATGGTTTAATTTAGTTCATTTTCTTAATCTATTTTATTTTCATGTTTTGAGTTCTTAAGATAAAAATATTTAAAGTTTTATTTTCAGTGAAAAGGTTAGTAATTGGGAGAGGAAGTGTATTTGCAGATTTGTTAGTAATTGGTGAGGCACCTGGAGCCCAGGAAGATTTAGAAGGAAAACCTTATGTAGGTAAATCTGGTAAGTTATTAAACGAATTATTAATACAAGCTGGAATTGATTATAAGAAGGATGTTTATTTTTGTAATGTAATTAAATGTCGTCCACCAAAAAATAGAAAACCCACTGCTAGAGAAATTAATATTCATAAACCTTGGTTATTACAGCAAATAAAGCTAGTTGATCCAAAATTTATATTACTTACTGGTTCAACTGCTATGAGAGCAATTTTAGAAGTTAAAGATCCTATAAGTAATTTAAGAGGTAAATGGATTAAAAAAGATGGGAGAGAAATTATGGTAATTTTTCATCCATCTTATTTGTTGAGATTTCCTTCAAAAGAAATCAATAAACCTTACCATCTAACTTTTAAAGACCTAGAGAATGTAAGTGGTAAACTATATGCCGTATAATTTAGTGAAATCCTTTTTGAATATCAAGAATTTTAATGTCATTAACTCAATCAAAAGAGGTTAATAGTCTCTCCAAAAGATATTCAACTCATATTGAGAGGAGGATTACAAGAACAGTAATGGTTGGTGATATAGCTATTGGAAGTGATTATCCAGTAAGAGTTCAATCTATGATAAATGAAGACACTATGGATGTCGAAAATGCTTTCTTGGCTATCAAAAGACTTCATGATGTAGGTTGTGAAATAGTAAGATTAACTGTCCCTTCGTTAGCACATGCAAAAGCAGTAGGAGATATAAAAGCAAAATTATTAGAAAATAATATCAATACTCCCTTGGTAGCTGATGTTCACCATAATGGTATGAAAATTGCAATGGAGGTTGCAAAACATGTTGATAAAGTGAGAATTAATCCTGGATTGTTTGTATTTGAAAAATCAGATCCTACAAGAACTGAATATACAGATGAGGAATTTGAAATTATTAAACAAACAATACTTAAAAGATTTACCCCTTTAGTTGAAGTTTTAAAGGCTGAAAACAAAGCTCTAAGGATTGGAGTTAATCATGGATCTTTATCTGAGAGAATGCTTTTTACTTATGGAGATACTCCATTGGGGATGACAGAATCTGCGATGGAGTTTGTCAAAATTTGTGATGAGCTTGATTTTCATAACATAATAATTTCTATGAAAGCTTCCAGGGCCCCGGTCATGATGGCAGCTTACAGAATGATCGCAGATAGGCTTGACTCTGAAGGATATAACTATCCCTTACATTTAGGAGTGACTGAAGCTGGAGATGGCGATTATGGAAGGATTAAAAGTACTGCTGGAATTGGAACGCTTTTAGCAGAGGGATTAGGAGATACCATCAGGGTTTCTTTAACAGAAGCCCCAGAAAAGGAAATACCAGTATGCTATTCAATTTTGCAATCATTAGGATTAAGAAAAACAATGGTTGAATACATCAGTTGCCCTAGTTGTGGGAGAACACTTTTCAATCTAGAAGAAGTTGTAGATAAAGTTAGAAACGCTACTTCACATTTGACGGGTTTAGATATCGCAATAATGGGATGTATTGTTAATGGGCCAGGAGAAATGGCAGATGCTGATTATGGTTATGTTGGCAAAGGAAAAGGAACTATTGCCTTATATAGAAGCAAAGAAGAGATAAAAAGAGTACCTGAAGATGAGGGGGTTAATGCTTTAATCCAACTTATTAAGGATGATGGGAAGTGGATTGACCCTTAAGGATTTGTCAAATTTTTGAAATTTTAAATAAATTTTTTTTATAATGTAGAGACTAGTTGATTATTTAAACAAAAAATTGCTTAAAAAAAATTCTATTATTTTACTTGCTACAACTTTTTCTGGAATATTTTTTAATAATTTTGCAGAAGCAACAATTTTAGATAATGGTTATAAAGAAGTAATTGATCATGTTTGGCAAATTGTATATAGAGATTATCTCGATTCAAGTGGTAAATTTCAAAAGTCTAATTGGATTAATCTAAGAAAAGAATTTTTATCAAAAACATACTCAGACAGCGATGAAGCATATGATGCAATAAGAAATATGCTATCGAACTTAGATGATTCTTACACAAGATTTTTAGATCCTAAGGAATTTAATCAAATGAGAATTGATACCTCTGGTGAATTAACTGGAGTTGGTATCCAAATAGCTAAAGATAAAGAATCTGATAATTTAATAATTATTTCTCCTATAGAGGGTACACCAGCTTTTGATGCTGGAATTAAAGCTGGAGATAAAATATTATCTATAGATGATATTTCTACGGAAGGCATGAATATAGATGATGCAGTGAAATTAATAAGAGGACAAAGAGGTACTAAAGTTAAGCTTGAAATTTTTAGAGGTTCTGAATCTTTTTTTAAGGTCTTATTAAGAGAAAAGATTGAAATAAAATCTGTTTCAAGTAAATTAAATCAAACTAAAAACGGCTTACTAATTGGTTATGTAAGAATTAAACAATTTAATGCAAACGCATCAAGAGAGACGAGAGATGCTATTAAAGATTTAGAAACAAAAAAAGTCGCAGGATATGTTCTTGACTTAAGAAGTAATCCTGGAGGTTTACTAGAATCAAGCATTGATATTTCTAGGCATTTCATTAACAAAGGAGTAATAGTAAGTACCTTAAGTAAAGACGGTTTAAAAGAAACAAAAAGAGGAAACGGTCAAGCTCTAACAAAAAAGCCTCTAGTTGTTCTAGTTAATGAGGGTTCTGCTAGTGCTAGTGAAATAGTTTCTGGTGCAATAAAAGATAACAAAAGAGGGAAATTAGTTGGGAAGAAAACTTTTGGGAAAGGTCTAGTTCAATCTATGAGAACTTTAGTTGATGGTTCAGGGCTAACTGTTACAGTCGCTAAGTATTTAACTCCAAACGGCACTGATATAAATAAATCTGGAATTGTTCCAGACATAGAAGTAAAAATGAATATTAACCCTATTCTTCAAAGGGAGATTGGAACTAGAAAAGATAAACAATATAAAGCAGGTGAAAAAGAGCTAATAAATATAATTAAAATGAAAAATCAGGTAAGTCAATTTAACCCTTCCACTACAAACCTGCATGCATTCATAAAAATTAATAAGGAAAATAGAGTTTTTTCATTAAATTAATTACTCATATCCAACATCCTCTTTATTGGGACATAAGCTTTTCTGATAATTTCTGGGTCAAGTTCGATAGAAGGGGAGTTATTTTTTAAACAATCAAGAATTTTTTCCAAAGTATTTAACTTCATATATGGACATTCGTTACATTTGCAACCCTCTATATCTGGAACTTCGATAAAGATTTTATTAGGTTCTTTCTTCTTCATTTGATGTATTATTCCAGGTTCAGTTAATACCATATAAGTTTTAGCTGGATCTTTGCTAACAAAATCAAGTAATTTACTGGTTGATCCAATAAAGTCTGAGAGAATTAGTAAATTTTGACTGCATTCAGGATGAGCAATAACTTTTGCTCCAGGATTTTGGTATTTTAATTTTAGTAAGGCTTCTTCGCTAAATGATTCATGGACAATGCAGCTGCCAGGCCATAATTTAAGATCTCTTCCTGAATTTTTCTGAACCCATCTCCCGAGATTCTGATCCGGTGCAAAGATTATCTTTTTTTCTTCAGGTATCTTGTTAATTAATGCGACTGCATTACTGCTTGTACATATTAGATCACTTTGTGCTTTAACTTCCGCAGTACAATTTATGTAACTAACCACATAGTGGTCTGGGTTCTCCTCCCTAAACTTTTGAAATTTATCCGAGGGACAATCATCAGCCAATGAGCATCCCGCATCCATATCAGGTAATAAGACTGTTTTATTTGGACTGAGTATTTTTGCGGTTTCGGCCATAAAGTGTACCCCGCAAAAAATTATTATATCTGCATCATTATTTGCTGCTTTTCTTGATAGATCTAATGAATCTCCAATAAAATCTGCAATTTCTTGAATCTCTGGAGCTTGATAATAGTGCGCAAGGATAATGGCATTGACATTTTTGCAACGCTCTTTTATTTCGGAAATCAAATCCTTTTCGTTTTGAATAGATTTCTCTTTTGCAGTAGAAGTTGTGCTGGTCAGGATTTAGAATATCTCTAAATAGATTATATGACTTTACACAGAAAAAATTCTGACAAATTTAAAAATTGCTATTGTTGGTGACTGTCATGGTCAATGGTCTGAAATAGACTTGAATGTCCTATCGATTATTAAACCGAATATTGTCTTATTTGTTGGTGATATATCTGATGGGAGTATCAAAATAATCAAAAAAATAAATAAAATTAAAATTCCTACTTTTGTGATTCTAGGTAATCATGATAGGGGTAAGGATTCTACAGGTGAAATTCTATTAAAGCAGATACGTGTTCTTGGTGGGAAATATTGTGCATGGGATTTGAAAGTTTTTAATGATCAAATAAATTTAATATCTGCAAGACCATGTAGTTCTGGCGGTGGTTATTATCTTTCCAAAGAAGTTAAAGGAGTTTATGGACCGATCACAGAACAAGATTCAATAAATAAAATTATCAAATGTTCAGAAAATACCATTAAAGATATTCCTTTAATAATAATGTCTCATGCTGGCCCTTCGGGTTTAGGTTCAGAACCTCGAAGTATTTGTGGGAAAGACTGGAAATTACCCTCTTTAGATTGGGGAGATAGAGATTTGTCCGTTGCTATTTCTCAAATACAAAAGAAAAGAAAAGTTGACCTTGTAATTTTTGGTCATATGCACAATCGTCTTAAAAGAAATCTTGGTTTGAGAGAAATGTTCAAAATTGATAATAAGGGAACATTTTATTTTAATACTGCTGTAGTACCTAGATATAAAAATGATGAAGATGGAAAGTTATTAGTTAACTTTTCATGGATTGAGTTTGAAAAAAAGCAATTAAGACATGCTTCTCACCGATGGTATTCAGAGTCTGGTGAAATTCGCGAAGAAAAAATTTTTTTTTAAGATAAGAATCTTTGATCAAATCTTAACTATTTTTGGGATTCTCATATCTTGCAAATAATGTTTGGGATAAAATATATCCTGCAATTCCTGCTGCAGTAAATGCTAAACCATTTTTAAATAAAGGTAATAAATCATTTGTTCTAGATATTATCGGTGCCAAACCAAAAATTCCAAATAACATTCCCCATAAAGGAGAAAGAAGAGCTAAAAATCCAATTGATATGACTTGACCTTCTTTTCTTGGAGCAGAAGCGAAACCTGCTACTAAACCTCCAAGAATAGATGTACATAAAGTCCATATATATTGCTCTTTGGGTAGGCCAGGGACAACTTGACACCCTCCTCTTTCAAGGCAAATCTTTACGGAATTAATTGCATCTAATACTGCGCCATCCTCTCCGTGATCTTTCACATAATATTGATTTCCAAATCTTGTTTGAAGTTCAACCCAAAATAACCTTGGCATAAAATTAAAATAAGCCTCTCCGACGTTAAAGTTTAGTAAATTTCCCCCTCTAGGATCTGCGACTATCAACAAACTTGTCTCATCTAAATCCCAATAGTCCTTTATTGCACTACCGGGAGAACTCTCAAACTGAGATAAATATTTAATTTTCCACCCACTTTCAATCTCTAGATTATTGAGCTTGTCCTCTAAAGATTTTTTTTGATTAGGGCTTAATGTTTTGGCTAAATCAATTACTGGCGTTTTTTCTTCTGGTAAGAGATTTGGATTATTTATAGCGAAAACTGGTTTATGTGAAATTAAAACTAATAAAGATAGTAATATTCCCAATAAATAGTTAATCTTTGAAGGCATAAATAAGTTTTATCTCTTTATATTTTCGCCGATGAATAGCTTACCCGCGAATAATCCAGATTGGTTAGTAAAAAAAATAATAAAAATGGGTGGGACTATAAGTTTTTATGACTTTATGAATTTTGTTTTAAATGATCCTATTAATGGTTATTACGGGAGCGGCAAAGCTGAGTTAGGCGTTCGAGGAGATTTTGTCACATCACCCTCTTTATCTGATGATTTTGCTTTTTTGGCTGGTAAACAAATAGAAGATTGGCTTATTCAGTTCAAAAGTAGTTTTTCATCTAATCAGAAATTAGCTGTTATTGAATTTGGAGCTGGAG
>JAOOML010000027.1 GCA_028409275.1 Prochlorococcus sp. AH-716-I09
TTTTTCTTCATTGCAGTTGAACTGAAATACAATAAATGCGGACGGCGAGACTTGAACTCGCAAGGCCTAAGCCACACGCTCCTTAGACGTGCGCGTCTACCAATTCCGCCACGTCCGCAAAGGGTTTTCAGCATCCGGCAGATGTGAAAACCTCATTATTATACGACGGAGTAGGCAGAAATTGGGGGTTAGTCGACACGTTCCATATAAGTATATGACAAAAAAGAGAACTGTAAAAACAGCTCTCAAATAAAGGAATCTTAAAATTTCCATTCATCTTTAAAGTAACGATGATCTCGATTTGCTAAATCAAAGTTAATAAGAACAATTACGGTATTCATTAACTTTGTTTCTTGTTTGACTAAATCGTAGCCTTGTTGATTTTGATGGATTTACGAAGATGGTCAGGTTTCCTAGCCATAAATTTAAAAAGATATTAACAAGTGCTCGCCGAGAAAGTAACCAACCTAATGAATTACTAAACCTACTTTTTATCAGGTGACCATACCTGAGGCGAACTTTAAATTTGTAATAACATAACACCATTTAGGGCGTCTGCAATAAATCTAAAAAATTAAACGGTATGCGTGCAATGTAATTATTATCTCAATTCAAATAATGGCCTTTTTCTATTGCATAAAACAAATATTTATACATATATAACGTTCTAGGTTGTATTGTAAAAATGTCCTCTGATCACTAAAAAATTTTGTTAATTACTTTGGCAAAGAATTTTTTGTTTTAAGTCATTTTCATTTCTTCAATTTAATTTTCATAATGGTTGAAAAAGTTTTAATTGCTAATCGTGGAGAAATAGCTTTACGAATTGTCAGAAGCTGTAGAGAACTAGGTATTGCAACAGTCGCAGTTTTTAGCACCGTAGATAAAAAAGCATTGCACGTTCAGCTTGCGGATGAAGCGGTGTGCGTTGGAGACTCGTTAAGCAATAAAAGTTATTTAAATATTCCAAATATACTTGCTGCTGCTACATCGAGAGGTGTAGACGCTATTCATCCTGGATATGGATTTCTTGCTGAAAATGATAAATTTGCTGAGATGTGTAATGATCATGGCATAGTTTTTATTGGTCCATCTCCTGATGCTATTAGATCTATGGGAGATAAATCTACAGCTAAAGAAACTATGGAAGCAGTAGGAGTTCCAACAGTACCTGGTAGTAAAGGCTTGTTATCTAATGTTGATGAGGCTTATAAATTGGCAGATGATATTGGTTATCCGGTAATTATCAAAGCGACTGCTGGCGGAGGGGGCAGAGGTATGAGGCTTGTTGAAAATGCTGATAACCTTGAAAAAATGTTTAAAGCAGCTCAGGGTGAAGCAGAAGCAGCTTTTGGTAATGATGGTTTATATATGGAGAAATTCATAAAGAAGCCAAGACATGTAGAAATTCAAATTTTGGCGGATAGGTCGGGTAATGTTGTGCATTTAGGAGAGCGAGATTGTTCAGTTCAAAGAAGGCATCAGAAATTATTGGAAGAATCCCCTAGTCCTGCAATTAACATTGAATTAAGAAAAAAAATGGGAAATGCAGCTATTGCTGCTGCAAAAAGTATCGGTTACGAAGGAGCTGGTACAGTTGAATTTTTAGTTGATGATGAAAATAATTTTTATTTTATGGAAATGAACACTAGGATTCAAGTTGAACATCCTGTTACTGAAATGGTTACGGGAGTTGATTTAATAGCTGAGCAAATTAAAATCGCAAGCGGAGCAAACTTGGAATTTGATCAGGATGATATCCATTTAAACGGTCATGCTATTGAATGTAGAATCAATGCTGAAGATCCTTCTCATAATTTCAGACCATCTCCTGGAAAAATAACTGGATGGCTCCCTCCTGGCGGACCTGGTGTAAGGGTTGATAGTCATGTTTATACTGGTTATGAAATACCTCCTTTCTATGACTCACTAATTGGTAAATTAATAGTTTGGGGAAAAGATCGTAATACTGCAATTAAACGTATGAATAGAGCTTTAAATGAATGCGCAGTTACCGGAATTCCTACTACAATTAACTTTCATCTAACCTTACTGAATAAAGCTAAATTTAAGGAAGGTAAGATTCATACCAAATATGTAGAAGAAGAATTATTACCAAATTATTGAGGATTAATTAAATAATTTCTATGAAATATGTGTATTCAATGCAAGATTAATAAGCCCTTGTTGACCAACCAAAATCTCTCTTAAAAAGCTTATAATTCCAATCCAAATTACGGGCCCAATATCAACTCCTCCAATAGGGGGAATTAATTTTTTTGTTAAATTAAGAATAGAGTTTGATGGTATGGAAATTAATAACCATAAACCGTTACTTAAATCAATTTTTGGATACCAAGTAAGAATTAATCTTATTAAAAATACTATAGTTAAATATGAAAGAGAAATTCCTAAACTAACATCTAAAATTTGGAGAGAGTTTACAAGCAAGGAAATCACAATTATTTAATTCATCTTAATAAATAACCCATTGAAACGTATTTAATTCGTATTATAAATTGAGAATTTAATATTTAAAACGTGTTTCAAATCTCAAATTTATTACTAGCTGCAGAATTTTCTTCTGAAGCTGCAAATAATTCCGCAGTTGGAATGATAGGTAGTTTTATTGTCGCTGCTTTACTTATAGTAATTCCAGCTTCTGCATTTTTGATTTTTGTAAGTCAGAAAGATTCCCTCGATCGTACTTCTGCCGGAAGACGCTAGTTTTTGTAGAAGTTTTAAGTACACTATATATATAGGGTTATTTAATCATCCCTTTAAAAATAAATTTTGGAGAAAGAATGTGGTCAATGCTAGTCTCAATTGGGCCAGTATTGTTGGGATAGTTCTCGCGGTATGTGGAGGAGGCCTTTATTTCTTAAGGTCTTTTAAACCTGCATTAGCAAGAGATTATGATGTTTTCTTTGCGGCAATAGGACTTTTGTGTGGGGGAATATTATTTTTCCAAGGCTGGAGGTTAGATCCTATTCTTCAGTTTGGTCAGTTTTTGTTAGCAGGAACAACAGTTTTTTTTGCATATGAAAGTGTACGATTGAGGGGAGTTGCTACTGATCAAGCTAGAAGGTCATCTTATTTTGAGGATGAGCCTATTCCTGATATGCCAAGAAATTCTAGAGGTCGCTTTAATGATGATTATGATAGGTTTGAAGAACCTGAAAGATCATCAAGAAGATTTAAACCTCAAGAAGATGAATTTGAGGAAGACTATAATACTGAGGGGAGATCTCGTAGGAGGAATCTTTCAAGAGCTATACCTTCTTCTGCTGCAAGTAGAAGTAGGCAATCTACAAGAGAATCAAATCAGTTTGAAAATGATGAACCTATAAGAAGAAGAAAGACTCCTGAAGATAGAAATAGTAATGATTCAGTTAGAAATAACTTTGGTGAGAGACGAAACTTATCTCGTAATGAAGTCAAAACAGGATCAAGACCCAGAATTAATCGGTCAGGATCTAGACAAGATGATATTTCTAATCCTGATGATTCTTCTCCATTGAGAAAGAAATCTACAAGATCTCCTATCAGACAGCAAACTTTAAAAGAGGAAGTAGAAGATGCTTCATTTAAAGATGCTAATCAAGTAAAAAAACCTCGGGTTACTCGAAGAACTAGCTCTTCAGTTAGATCAAGTTCAAAAAATCAAAATGGTAGATATACCGTTGGAACAAACAAAAAGAAACCTAGAGATAACAGTTCTAGATTTGATGATTAGTTATAAGATGCCTGCCCATTTTAAAAATGATTGTTGACTTAATAATTCAATTAGTATAATTGCCAGGAATCCGATCATTGCAAATCTTCCATTAGTCATTTCAGAATAACTACTCCATCCGAATTTATATTCATTTTCAATATCAATTAATTTTTCATCTAATTTATTTTCTACAGATTGTTCATTGATGTAATTTGCATCTTTCTCATTTTCTATAGAACTTTTATTCTCTAAATTAGTGACTTCTGAGTTAGTTTGTTCTTCTTTTGAATTCATTTTTTTTGTTAATCTTTAAAATTATACTGATCAGAAGTCAATAATTTCCAGTCTCCTTGTCCATTTAATTCTAATATATTTTCATGAAAATCTTTTAAACTAGGTCTATGTCCAACACTAATAAGAGAAAGTTCTCGTTTTTTTAGTAAACCATATAGTTTTTTTTCAGTGTCAATATCTAAAGCACTTGTTGCTTCATCAAGTACTGCAAACCTTGGGGAATTTAGTAAGAGTCTTGCAAAGGCTAGTCTTTGTTGTTCTCCTAGAGAAAGAATTCTTGGCCAATCTTGTTTAATATCAAGGTTAGGATAACGATCGATTAAGGTTTTTAAATTTACTTCATGAAGTACAGAAGTAAGATGTTCATCACTAAATTTTTTTACTTCTGTTGGATAACATAATTGTTCTCTTAAAGAACCTAACAACATATAAGGCTTTTGAGGTATGAATAATAATTCCCCAATTTTTGGTTTTTTAATTACTCCATGATCAGGTTCCCATAAACCACTGATCATTCTTAGTAAGGAAGTTTTTCCACATCCAGAAGGTCCTACAACCAAAAGTGATTGATTAGTTTCAATGCTTAAATTTAAATTCTTAATTATTGTTTTATTTGAGCCTGGTGGGCAAAGGTCAGCATTGTTAATAAGAATTGATGGATAATCTGAAATAATATTTCGATTGCTTGTAGGGGTAATTTGACTAATAGATTCGACTTTGGATTGGAATCCCTCTAATCTCCCTATCCCAGCAGTAAATTTTGCAAGTTCTTCTATTTGATTAACAATGAAAAATAACGATCCTTCGACCATTCCAAATGCAAAGCTTGCCTGGATAAAGCGTCCATAATCAATATCACCTTTAAAGTAAGGGATTGCCATTATTAAGTATGGAAAGAAGTTTCCTGCATAATTAATAGATCTTCTCATGACGTCAATTATTACTCTCCATATAATTAGTAGATTAAAGTTGCTAACAACTTCGCCTAAACGCCTTTCAGTTTCACTTCGCTCAGGATTCTCCCCTGAGTAAAAAGCTATTGATTCAGCATTATCACGAATATGTACTAAGCCATAGCGAAAATCTGCTTCATATCTGAGTTGATCAAAGTCTATTTTTACAAGATTTTTACCAGCAATTAAAAGAATAGAAGTTGCAAATGCAGCGTAACCAAATAACGAAAAAGTAAGTGTTGTACTTATACTCCACAAAATAAGGATATTAAGCGAAAATGTTAGTAGTGCATCAAAAACGCCTAATGTAAAAGATAGGCTTTGCCCGGTAAAAGCTCGCGTATCATCTGTGATCCTTTGATCAGGGTTATCTACGTCAGTTTGTTCTTCATCATTGGGATTCAATTGGTAATAAGCTTTATTAGTCATATAATCTTTTACTAAACTTTTTGAAAGCCATTCTCTCCAAATTATTCCTAATTTATATGTAAAAAATATTTGTGAAACACGAATTGGTAGAGCAACGGCAAAACAACAAGCATAAATTCCCAGGATCCGATAAAATCCATCTTCTTGTTTTTCCACTAAAGCATTTGTTAGATCTCTTGCTATAAATCCTATTCCTGCATTTATTCCGTTTACTGCTAAAAGCATCAATACAATTATCGCAAGGAATAACCAATGCAACCATCTACGGTTTTTTAATTGCCGTCTTAAGCTGAAAAAGCTTCCTGACCCAATTAAAAATAAGGCGGAGAAAAGTAATCCCCAACTACCAGCCCAAATAGAATTGACAGTATTTACTACACCGCCGAAATACTTTTCAAGAAAAATTGGTTGAAAGCTTTCAAAAAAACTGATTATTCCTGTAAGACCAACGAGTACTACTCCCCCAACACAAAATAAAAGAGAAATCAAAAGCCATATAAATTGAAATCCATTACATTGGTCTATTGGAAGAAAAAATGGCTGAGATAGCTTTCTTAATTTTTGTAATTGGTACAGTATTTTGGATTTATTTTTAAGTTCTTTATTCATTGCTCGACAAGTCTTATAAAATAAATTATAACTTTTAAAAGTCTATTGACCAAAGCTAGTAAATGAAAGTGCCCAGTCAGGTAAATTCAAGTAATTCAAGATTGTTGCATCAAATTCATGAACTTTTGGAAAATACTTATCTAATGCCCACCATAGTAGAAAAGGTAAATTAAATAAAATTTGTAATTGCCATTTATAAGTTAAAACTCTCCAAATTTTGTTTAACTTATTTTTGAGTGAATCATCTAGCTCTTGCCAATTTTTTGAGATTAAATTTAATATATTTTTGGATTCTGTATTTAAGGAATCAGGGGTATTCATTTTGTTTTTACTTATTTATAACCCATAAACATTTCTTTCGAGAGTTTTAGCCTGGGGGCCAATTCATTTTTCTTCCAGATAAAAAATGAATATGTAAATGAAAAACTGTTTGTCCCGATTCTGCTCCAGTATTAATTACTGTTCTCCAATTAGTTAAATTTTTTGATTGAGCTATTTTGCTACCAACAAAAAGTAAATGCCCTAATAAATTTGCATCTTCTTCATAACATTCTAATAAACTGATAATTGGCTTTTTAGGAATCACTAAAAAATGTACTGGAGCTTGCGCTTGTATATCATTAAAAGCAATACAAAATTTATCTTCATAAAGCTTATCGCAGGGTATCTCTTCATTAATTATTTTTTGAAATATTGTTGTTTCAGTCATTAATTAATTAACAGAAATAACGTCGTTTTCGCTAAACCCTTCTTTTAAAAGTTCTTTGTTCAAATCATCTTTCGATGTAACTCTATCAACAAATAATATTCCATTTAAGTGATCCATTTCGTGTTGAATACACCTTGCTAGAAGTCCATCCGCTTTCATTTTACGTGGTCTACCCATTTCATCTCTAAATTTTAATTTTATAGTTGATGGTCTAACTACATTCAAATAGACACCAGGTATACTCAAGCAGCCTTCTTCGTATGAATTAAGGGTTGTTCCAAAGTCTGTAATTTCTGGATTGATTAATATTAAAGGTTCTGCTGCTGAATCTTCAAAATTTACATCTATGACAAGAAGCTCTTTGTTGATGCCAATTTGAGGTGCAGCAAGTCCAATTCCTTTAGCTGCATACATGCTTTGAAGCATTTCTCTAGCAAGTTTTCTAATCGATTCGTCAACCTTAGTTATTCTTTTGGAATTTTTTCTTAAAACATCATCACCAAGTTTATAAATATCTAGAGATGGCTTACCTGTTTGTTCTTTTGTAATCTTTTCAGAGTTTCCATTTGTTCTTGACTTTTTTGCAACAATTGTGAAAAATGGTTTGCCACGTTAAAAAAGTTTTTAGTTAATAGTTTAGCTATAAAAATACTAGCACTTTAATTTACTTTCTTTATGATTTTCTTAAATGAGTAATGCTGATAAGTTAAAAGTTAGGCAAACTTTATCTAAAAAAAAAGCTTTTAAGGAACTAACTATTATTAGGGATACCATTTTTTGGATTGACTTTGTTGGTGAAGGTCAAAATGAAAATGCCATTTTTGCAAGACCATTTAATGTCAAAGATGCGTCTCCTCAGAAATTAACGATTAAAAAATATAATATTAAAAATAACTTTCATGGATATGGTGGTAAATCTTATAAATGTATAAATTTTAAAAATTATTTTTATTTGATATGGATAGATCAGATTACCAAGGCAGTATGGTTTCAAATTTTTCAAGAGATAGCATCAAATCATAGAAGTCAAAATAAATATCTCGATTCAGTTCAAGAACCTAGACAATTATCTAAATCAATTGATGGAAATTTCGATTCTTCATTTGTTATTTCTGAAAAAAATTTTTTGTATGGAATTTGTGAAATAAATAATAGAGATTATTTATTTTCTTTAAACTTAAAAAAAACTAAACAAGATATTCATCGAATAAAAAAATTTAAAAATTTTGCTGGAGAATTATCTTCTAATACTTCTGCTAGCTTACTTTCTTGGATAGAGTGGGATTCTCCATACATGCCCTGGGAGAAAAATGATCTATTTTTTGCTGAAATAGACTTAGATGGAGAGATAAAAAAAATAAAAAAATTCTCAAATAAGCTGATCAATGCCAAAAAAATGGTTTCTTTTTTCCAACCTTATTGGATAAGTGAAACACTTTTAGTATGTTCTGAAGATAGTTCTGGATGGTGGAACTTATTGATTTTAGATGTTAGAGAAATTGAGCATATTTCAATTAAGAAAAGAGTAGCGAGAAATTTGATTGAATATGGAGTGCCACAATGGGTATCTGGAATAACGTTGTTTGCAGGGACTATAAAAAATTTATTTTGTTTAGCAAAAAAAGAAAATAGTTTAATAGTGGAACAATATAAAGATCTTGAATTATTTAAAAAATTTTCTACTCCTTTTACCTCAATAAGTGATTTCAGTGTTTTTAGAAATAAAGTTCTTTTAAAAGGTTATGGATCTGATTTTTTTGGAAGTGTACTTGAAATTGATTTTGCAGAAAAAGTTTTATCAAATTTTTCTGAGCAGATATATATCAACCATATAAAAGATTGTTCCAAACCTGAAACATTTTGGTTTAAAGGATTTGAAGATCAATCTACTCATTCTTTTCTTTATAGACCGCTTGTGGATACTTTTCGAAAGCCCCCTCTCCTTGTTAGAGCTCATAGCGGACCAACTGCATTTTTTGATGGATCATATAATTCTGAAGTTCAATATTGGACCTCGAAGGGATTTTTTGTTGCTGAAGTTAATTATGGAGGATCATCAGGATTTGGTAAAGAATATAGAGAGAGGTTGAATTATAAATGGGGAATTGTTGATTCTTATGATTGTAAAGCACTAGTTCTTGAATTAATCAAATCAAATCTAGTTGATAGTGAGAAAGTAGTAATTTTTGGTAATAGTGCTGGCGGGTTAACTGCCCTTAATTGTTTATTATATGGGTCTATTTTTACAGCTGCAATTTGTAAATATCCTGTTCTTGATTTGAAGGATATGCATTACAACACTCATAGGTTTGAAAAAGATTATTTAAATTCTTTGGTAGGAAATTATGGAAAAAATCATGATAATTATATAAATAGATCGCCAATAAAACATATTAACAAAATAAAAAAACCAATCTTATTGTTTCATGGAAAAAAAGATACAGTTA
>JAOOML010000028.1 GCA_028409275.1 Prochlorococcus sp. AH-716-I09
TTTAAAAGGGACAATTAAACATTTTTTTAGAAGAAAAACAAAAAGTTTAAAAGTCATTAAAAATATAAGTTTTAAAATCAAAGAAGGGGAAATAGTAGGTTTTCTTGGTGCGAATGGAGCTGGGAAAACAACAATTTTAAAAATGCTTTGTGGCCTAATTTATCCAAGTAAAGGTTCAATTTTAGTTTCAGGCTACTTACCTTACAAAAGAAAAAATAATTTCCTAAAGGATATCACCTTAATAATGGGCCAGAAACAACAACTTATTTGGGATCTTCCTCCAATTGAATCATTTTATTTAAATGCATCAATATATGACATAAATAAGTTCGAGGCAAAAAAAAGAATAAAAAAATTATCAGACATGCTTGAAATTGATGATGAGCTATTTATACCTGTTAGAAAACTTTCTCTAGGTCAACGTATGAAGTCAGAATTACTAGCAGCTTTAATACATGAACCTAATATATTATTTTTAGACGAGCCCACCCTTGGTTTAGATATTAACGCTCAGAGAAATTTAAGAAATTTCCTTCAAAAATACAATCAAGAAACTAATGCAACAATATGCCTTACAAGTCACTATATGAAAGATATTACATCGCTATGTAAGAGAGTTATATGTGTTCACAACGGATCCATTTCATACGATGGAAAACTTGATCTGTTATTAAAAAAACTATCTCCTGTCAAAGAAATATTAATAATTTGCCGCTCAGAAGAAGATGCGATCAAATTAGAAAATTCGGGTTTTTCTGTCAAAAATAAAACAAAGAATGAAATCACAATAAAAATTGAAAATAACTCTATTACACATTCATTGAAAACCATCCTAAATAATTTTGATATTGAAGACCTCTATATAAATGAACCACCTATAGATGAAATTATTGGAAAAATATTAATTAAAAAAAGATTATGATATCTAAATTGATTAATCGTAAAATATTCACATTATTAAAAGTCCAATATTCTAACATGTTGGAATATAGGGTAGAGATAGCATTGTGGGCAATATCAGGGATTATTCCTTTCTTCATGTTAAACATATGGACAAATAACAACCTTAATGAATCTATAAACATTAGTAATGATATGCTCTCTAGGTATTTCTTATCTGCTTTTTTTGTAAGGCAGTTTTCAGTAGTTTGGGTTGTATTTAGCTTTGAAGAAGATTCTCTTTTGGGAAAAGTATCTCCGTATCTAATCCAACCTTTAAATCCATTTTACAGGTATTTTGCACAACATATTGCGGAACAAATAACAAGATTTCCCTTCGCACTAATAATTGCATGTTTCTTTTTTATTTTTAATCCAGAAAGTATATGGATCCCAGATTTTTTTGTTTTATTGTTATCAATAATATCGACTTTCTTATCTTTCTTAATTCAGTTTTTAATTCAATCAATAATTGCATGTCTATGTTTCTGGACAGAAAAAGCATCATCAATAGAAAGATTATTATTTATCCCAACCTTATTTCTCTCTGGTCTTTTAGCTCCAGTAGCTACCTTTCCAATATATGTTAAATCTTGGATTTATTTAACACCATTTCCATATTTAATCGATTTTCCTGCAAACTTACTATCAGGTAACGCAACAAACGTTAGTGGAGGCTTAATTATGCAGATTCTATGGATCATTATTCTTTTTCCAATTTTTAGAAAAATATGGTCTGCAGGAACGAAAAAATATACAGCTATGGGATCATGAATCAAAGAAAATATTTAAGAGTTTATGCAAATTTTTTACATACTTCTCTAGCTTCTGAATTGGAGTATAAAACAAATATATTAATTGATTTAATTACTGCAATTTTAAGTTTAATAGGTAGTATTTTTTTATTATCTATTTTTTTTCAAAACGGTACCAACATTGGAGGTTGGGAATTTGAAAAGGCACTAATAATTCAAGGTATATATACGATACTGAATGGAATAACTAATACATGGTTCAACCCTAATCTTACAGAAATAGTTAAACACATAAGAGAAGGAACCTTAGATTTCGTCCTTTTAAAACCTATTGATAGTCAATTTTTTATCTCATTAAAAAAAATAAATCCATCTGGTTTCTTAGAAATAATGCTTGGATTTTGCTTGCTACTGTTCTGCATCAGAATAAATGAAATAAATTTAAATCTTAGTTTTCTGACTTTATCATCGATTACGATAATCTGCTCAATTTTTATTTTATATAGCTTATGGTTTTTTATCTCCACAACTACTATTTGGTTTGTTAAGACATGGAATGCGACAGAAGTACTAAGATCTTTTCTTTACATTGGAAGATTTCCTTTAAATTCCTTTTCATTTTCTTTAAGAATATTTTTTAGTGTTGTGATTCCTATTGCATTTATTACTACTATCCCTTCTGAAGTTTTCCTAGGCTTATCTGCATTATGGAAAATATTGCTAGAAGTAATTGTTTCCATAGTATTTGTATTTAGTTCTAGAAAGTTCTGGTTATTTGCATTAAAACACTACACATCAGCTTCTAGTTAAATATTATTTAACAACCTCCCTACAAAATTCCCAAATTTTTTGTTTACTATTCAGATTAGAAAGCCTAGATAATTTTTTAAAATTAGATTTGGATTTTTCAACTGATAAAAGCTTACAGTTAAAGTCAATTTGATAATATTTGGAAATTTTGCCTATTTTGAATGCAACATCACAAAAAATGATTATTGGCGAAAGAATAAGAAGAATCTTAAAAAAATTTGAAAATGACTTAAAATTTTCCTCATTTTCAGTTTTCAATTCAAGCTTCATTATTTAATTATATGCTGAGGGCACTTAATTGCTGCAATTGCAACAGCCGTAACTTTAAAATTTTCTGATTTCTCAATAACCTTTTTAACCTCTAATGGTCCAAATTTATTACTTGCATCACTGTAGGAAAGAAGTAAAGATTTATAATTATCATGGCCCACATTTCTATATTCGCAGAAATTATCTCCTACATAGTTCAAAAGAGTTAGTAAAGTTAATTCAATCATTAAAGCTTTTTAACTAGCAAAGTTCTTTCGAATAATACAATGCATAATATTTTTTACAAGTTTAATTACTAAAAACAATTGGAATTCCGAAAAATGAATCCTTAAAATAATTTTAAAAATACAAAATAATTTCATAATTGAAATAATCAAATGGATGAAAACCATAAAAGCACTATCCGTAGTGTTAAAAAGTCGTTTAGTCTGCACTACAGATGGGGGGTTGCTTTTTTTTATAAATTGGTTTAAAAATAAAGTTCCCCATCACCCGGCCTTACATATGTAAGGCTTTTTTTTATTAATTTTCAGATTAGTCTTAACTAAAAGTATTTTTTTATACAACTAGAAACTCATAAAAAACTAAGATATTTTTGATAAAAGGCAAAAATGAACTTATCCTTACTAACTACTACAGCTGTATTCGGTCTTTTTTTGACCACAATGGTATTGTCATTTTCAATTAATTAACCACTAAAAAACTTTTTATAGATTTAAAAAGCAAGCTAGAACCAACTAAAAAACAAACTGTTATAAAAGTCTTCTTAATTAGTTTATTTCCTTTTAATTTTGACAAATAAGAACCGAAATATCCTCCTGTAAAAGAACCTACTATCAATATTGTTAATAAATTAATGGGAACTGCTCCTATTTTACTCAAAAAAACTGCTCCGGTAAAATTCCAAAAAATTCCTACTGTAAAGAATGTTAAACTTATTGCTCTAAGAAAATCCATTCCAAAGGTTTTTATTAAAACTATTGTTACGAGCAATCCAGTTCCTGAAGAAATAGAACCATTCAAAATACCTATAAGGAAAATTAAAATTAAAAATCTAATTTTATGAACCAAATTAAGTTGAGTTTTCGAAGTTGATAAACCCAAATCCGATTTAAGAAATGAGTAAAAAGCTAAAAATATTGAAACTACTCCTAAAAATAAATATAAATATTTCTCCGATATATATTCAACTATAGAAGCCCCAACTATTACTCCAGGCAATCCAAAAACTAAAATTTGGCAAATAACATAAATTTCATTTCTTAGAGATTTATAATTTCTTAATGACCCACCTATCCCCAATGCTACTGTTGCTAATTTATGACTAGCTAGAGCCTGATAATAAGGAACACCAAATAAAATTAATGCTGGCAATTGGAGTAACCCTGCACCGCCTCCAGAAATTGCTGAGAAAGTATTAGAACAGAAGGAGATCAAATAAAAAGAAATAATTTTATATAAAGAATGATCAACACCATCTATTGACGTTGTTAATAAATAAAGCATTAAAAAAAATTTTTAAATTTTATTACGATTAAATAATTTTATTTTAAATATAAATCTCCAAGCAAATAAGTAAAATAGTCGTTTTTCGATCATAGTTTAATAAAAACTGTTATTATCGGTGATATCGTCCAGAATATTATGCATGGGCAAGATGCAATTTATCTTGATCAATTATGTCCCAAGATAAATAATAAAAGTTGGAGAGAATCACTTTATAGACTCACTAAATATAAATGCATTTATTGCGGCAAACCATCAGAATCACTTGACCATCTTCATCCAATTTCAAAAGGAGGTTTAAGCAGTACAAGTAATTGTGTGCCATGTTGTTTGTCATGTAATGGTAAGAAATCAGATTTGGAAGTTCTCACTTGGTACAGAAAACAAAAATTTTATGATCCTAGAAGGGCTATGGCTATACGAGCATGGTTTAATGATGATTTAAAATTAGCGTCAGTTCTTTTGAAATACTTAAATTAAAAATTAAAATAATGAATTAATTAAGATTCCCATAGAAATATTTTTATAACGCTTAAATAACTTCCAACTTAGGAATTAATTAATTTAAATTATTAGGTTTCTGTCTGAATTTACTTTATTGCTCTTAAAAATAGTAATTTTGGAATAATCATCTTTCCACATTATTGGCGAATCTATAACCTGCCTCTCGGGAGATTTAACTGAAAAAATTAATCCAAACACAAAAAGAACATTTATCAAGATAATAATTATTACTAATTTGTCTGCAAAATTATTCATTAGCTTAATCTATCTTGAAAATTTTTTATCAGGAGTTGTTTTTTCGTAAATTTCTAGAAAATATGATTTAAAATACTCAACTCCTTCTTTTCCAATTAATCCGAATGACCATCCACAATCATTTACTACTTGTAATGAAATTTGATTTGCCAAGTCATCTTTCTCAATCCATTTTTTTTGTGGATTATAAGAAAAAGATATAATATTTTCTGTTTTTACAATAGCTGATTTCATTGCTTCATCTTTAGAAAAACCATTTTGAATAGCCTTGCAATATTTTCTAGAGAAATTATTAGAGATCCTATTTTGGAGCAAACTAACACTAGGGTCTGAAGTATCAAATGCAAAACCTGTTGGAGGATTTAATAAATAAATTAATAAGAAAAATAAACTCAAAAAGAACTTAAACAATAGCTATTAATCAATAATTATAGTTAATATGATAGTTTTTATTTTTTCTCTTTTCAAGAGAATCATATAATTCTTAAAAGCAAAATTAAATTTCAATATATTAAAAATTAATAGTATTGCATTAAGTTCAGTAATAATAGTCAGAGTTTCATTTGACAACTTATATGTACGATTCATTAATGACATTGTTATTTTTCCCTGATTGGACAAACGGACTGCCTTCAGATTTTTTATTACTTCACTTTTTCGTAGGTGCCGTTATTTTCCCCTTTAATATGATTCATGCTAAAGCAAGAAAAATTGACAGTCAGAATCCACAGGAAGCAGCTAATGGTTATAAAAATTCTGATAATACTAAATTCTTTGGTTACGAAGAAATCAATTAAATTTCAATAAAAGTTCTTTAAGGAATTACTTAATTGACGAAAATCTACCTAAATACAGGTTTAAATCTCAAAATCTTCAGTCCTAATGAGCCTATAGGGATATTGATCATTTTTTTAGGATTAATATTTACTGGTATGATTTTCTATATTATTTATGCTGTCAGCACTAATAAAGAATCATTAGAAGATAAAAAAATTAGAACCAAAAAAGAGTCTTTGCAACAAGAGAAAATAGGGAAATTATTTCCTAAGAAAAAATAAATTTAATAGTTTTATTACTACTAAGCGATTTATTTATAGAGTAAATTAACAAATCAGTAGGATCCAAAAACATAAGTTCTAGCTCTTTAAAGTTAAACATTATATCTAAATCTTAATCTTAACAATTAAATATTTTTTGCGAGAAGTTGATATTTTGATTTGTACTGCAAAGATATTTTCATAACTAGTAAAAAATGTTAAAAATGAATAAGTGATTTAAAATTTTGGATAATTCACCTAAATATCTTTTTCTTGCTAGTGGAGTAAAGAATGGAGAAGGATTTTGGATTGTGGGAGTCAAAAATTGTGATGAAAATATTCTTGAGGATAAAAACCTTTTAGATTGCCATAGAAAAGAATTAATCGGAAATGAATCAGCAAAAGATATTCTTTTCGCGATTAATTTAAACATAAATAATTTATTAAATGAATTGAGAAATAAAAACTATTTAATTGAAAAACCTTCAATAGGAATCTCCTTTGATATCCCATTAGATTATTTGGAAAGTATTTTTGATTTTTGGTTAGGTATTTATAAAGATCAAGATGCGTGGGAAATTTGTTTAGGTCTTCTTAATGTTAGAAAAAGAATTTCCTTAACAAGCCTAATTGATAGCGATAGTTTGAAGGGTAAATCTAAAAAATGGGCCATAAAAATTGAAACTCTACATAGTTATATACCTAATTCACTTAAGATTGAGAAAGTAAATGACCCTATGTGGAAATAATCTTCTATTTGATAAATGTATATATTTACTTCCTGGGATATTTAAGTAAAAATAAAGTTAAATTGATATTTAGGAATGGATAAACCATATTCTTTTAGTAACGAACAAATGAATGGAATTGTCGAGGATACTTATGCCAACATTATAAAAGAATGTAAGAATTTAAAAGAAAGTACTAATTGCCCAAATGAGCAAGTAGTAGCGCTTTTAAGTGTAATTGCATCAAATTTCGCAACTACAAATGAAAAAAGAGAAAATTAGTATGAAAAGCTATTTCACTTGGAGCGAATTTGATAAAAGCGTAGAACAAATAGCTAGTAAATGTAATGATTTAGAATTTTCTGGAATATATGGAGTTCCTCGTGGAGGTTTATGTCTTGCTGTAGCACTAAGCCATAAACTAAAAATAAATTTAATTTCAAAACCAATAAAAAATTCCCTAATTGTAGATGATGTTTATGAAACAGGTATTACTTTAAACAATTTTAAAGATATTGAGGGAGCTATGTTTTTTGTATTATTTAGTAAAATAAAACCTACATGGTGGAATTCTGTTTTTATATCTGAGAAAAGCGAATGGATTGTTTTCCCTTGGGAAAACAAATTAAACTTGCAAAATGATCGCAACGAGTACATTAATAAAAGAGGTTTATAATGAAAAAAAAATTATATTTAGCAAATCCTTATGGTTTTTCAAAACAAACCAAAAAACTCTTATTTGAATTTATTAATATCTTCAATGATTTAAACATAGAAGTATATGAACCTTTTGAGAGGTCGAAACACACAATAGAAAAAGAAGGTGAATGGGCATATGACCTAGCAAAAAGTAATTTCCATGATTTAAAGAAATGTGATTGCATTTTTGCGATTGTTAATGGAACACCTCCAGATGAAGGTGTAATGATAGAATTAGGTATTGCAATAGCTTTAAAAAAGGAAATATTTTTATTCAGAGATGACTTCAGAAACTGCTCTGATAGCAATCAATACCCATTGAATCTAATGCTATTTCTTGGACTGCCTAAAGATAATTGGGAAAAATATTATTTTGAATCCATATCAGATATTAAGAGCAATAAAAAAGGATTTGTGGAGTGGGCAAATAAATAAAATAAATATGCAAAAAATCTTGAATATAAGTTTTGAAATTAAAATAGCTCTAATCAGGTGTTAGAATGTATTTTATTTAAAGAATTTTGACACAAGTTACAGTTGGAGAAAATGAGGGAATTGAGTCTGCCCTTAGAAGATTTAAAAGACAAGTATCTAAATCAGGAATCTTTGCTGATTTAAAAAGACTTAGGCATCATGAAACACCTATTGAAAAATATAAAAGAAAGCTTCAACAAAGAAGAAAGGCAAGAAGAAGATAATACTAAATAAACTTTATAAAATTTTATCCACTTACTTGTAGTAAATTTTAGATATTAAAAAAATAAAAAATAGTATTATTATTTAAGCTTTTTAAGTTTTTTAACAAGATTTATTCCAACCCCCGATACAGCAAGAAGATCTTTTTCATCTGCTGCAATAACTGACTTAGTTGTTTTAAATCCAGCCTCATATAAAGCTTTAGCACTTTTAGCTCCAACACCAGGAAGTGTTGTTAGGGTTTCAATATTTTTCTTTGAACTAATTGTTTTTGTTTTTGTTTTTGCTTTTGTTTTTGTTTTTATTTTTGATTTAGGAGATTTTGCAGCTTTAGTTGGTTTTTTTTCGTTCTTTAAAGGAGCTTCAGTTGATACTGGACTTTTAAAAAGAATTGATTTTAGTTTATTTAAGAATTTAGAAATCATTGCAAAATATAAGTAATAAAATTAAACTTCAATTTAATTACATTATCAAAATCCAACAGGAGATAATAATGAAAGTATTAATAATTGAATGGAATTAATTTATTTACATCTATATAAAGACACATTTTTAATATTAATGCAAGCTTACAAACAATGGGATATAGATTTATATTAACCTAAAAATTTTTAATAAGAAAAAAATATACTTTCCAAAAATAAAAGTATTTACTAATAGTAAAATAAGAGTCTTAATAGAAAGCAGAGCCTTGAAAATGAAGCTTATATTTATAAGTGGTCCTTCTGGTAGTGGCAAAACAACATTATCAAATCAAATAATATCAAAAATTAAAAATGGTGTTGTTTTAAGTACAGACAATTACTACAACACAGGGATAATAAGTAAATTACTATCAAAATTTATTGAGGGTTATTTCGATAGAAGCATCAGTTTCAATTACAAACTATTTAAAAAAGATTTTAATTTTATTATTAAAAATGGAATTTCAATCCATGAGCGTTC
>JAOOML010000029.1 GCA_028409275.1 Prochlorococcus sp. AH-716-I09
ATAAAAAAATCAGATGCTTTGCTTCATGAATGGGTTGGAGTCCCTAAAAGTGAATATGGAGAACAGCTATGGGATAGGCAAAGTATAAAAAGGAATGAAGACGGTTCTGTGAGAATATTGAGCAAATTTATTCCTAAAACAAAAAGTGAAATTACAAAGGATATTCTCTATACAATGGATATAAATTGTTTTGAAAAATCATTCAGAGACGTTGATGTCTCTATAGATGAAGTAAATAGTAATTTCAATGATTTTGCCGATTGGCAAGATCCAAATGGAGATGAACTTATTTTGGGCGTGATTGGTCAGGTCTGCAGAGTGGAAAACTAAAAATTTAAAATTTTAGAAATAAAATAAAAATTTAGTTTATACATTTCTAGAAAATATAAAACCCCGCCAAAGACGGGGTTTTAAAGGTGCCAGGACCCAGATTTGAACTGGGGACACGGCGATTTTCAGTCGCCTGCTCTACCAACTGAGCTATCCCGGCTCCAACCTATATACTTTAAATTAAGATGTGTAGTTTGTGAAACCCTTTTCATTAAAAATTCTACAAAAAACTATTTTCTTGAATTTATAGCTAATAAGGCAGTACCAAATGAAGTAGTTTTTTTACATGAAATTATTGGTATATTTATAATTTTTTCTCTTATTTTTCTCCACTGAGGATTTATTGACCCTCCCCCAATAGTAATAATTCTTTTTGGAAGTGAGCCTGTCAGTTCATTTAGTTTTTCCCATCCTTTCAGCTCAATCTTAGCTAAACCTTCGAATAATGCATGCAAATAAAGTGAGTCACTTACTGGCCTAGGACCTAGGATCGGCTCTAAATTAGGATTATTAATGGGAAATCTCTCTCCCTTACTGTTTAGAGGTAAAAGATTTAAAGAAGTGTTTTTCGATGTGTTTATTTGTCTACTAAGTTCTTTGATTTCTAAATCAGAAAAGAATTTCGATAAAATACCACAGCCTGCATTTGATGCTCCTCCACAGATCCAATCACCACTTACTCTATGGGTTGTAATTCCTTTCTCTTTTATTGGGTTTTTAATAATTTTTTTCACCACTATAGTTGTTCCTAAAACTGTGAGGCCATCTTCTTTGCTTAAACCTGTAGCTATTAAACTTGCATTAGAATCAGTGGTCCCTGAGATTAAAATTAATTTTTTGTTCAAATTAAAACTTTCTGCAAGACCAGAATGTACTTGGCCAATAATTTCCCCACTTTTTATTATTTGAGGTAAGCATTTTTGCCAAGATGTATTGAGATAACTTTTTGGCCAGGATTCTTTTATTAGATCCCAACCAAGTTTTAGGTTATTACCTTCTTCTCCACGAGTCCAATCTTTTAAAAGCCAGCCAGTTATCCAATCAGATTGATGTCTTAAAAGTATATTTGTCCCATGTTTTTCGATTAGTTTTAATGCTTTAGCAAGACTACTGTAGGGAGTTTGCAAATGATCTTCTCCAGAGGTTAATGATTCAATAAGGACTTTATTTTCATTACATGGTTGGTAATAAGGTATTGCTTCTCCTATAGGCTTTCCTTTCAAATCGCATGCTGTCAGAGTTCCTGAGGTGCCAGATATAGCTAATTTATAAAGGTTGCTTTTCACTTCAATAGGCAAACTATCTAATAGTTTCCCACAAGAAATTATCCAAGAATTTGGATTTTCAAAGCTGTATTGATAGGGAACTGAATCCGAATATACTAATTTCTTATGATCGTTAATTATAGATATTCTTGCGCCACTTGTTCCAAAATCCAACCCTCCAAAAAAATTATCAGGCATAAAATAAATATCTTATAAAAACACTTTAGATGCCTCTGCTAATTTCGCTGCTTTTTCTTGTACATTTTCCCAAGGTAGTTTTAGATCTCTTCTACCAAAATGTCCGTAAGAGGCTGTCTTTCTAAAAAACTTCCCATCCATTTTTTTTGGTAGATTTCTTAAGTTAAATTCTTTTATTATTGCTGCAGGTCTTAAATCAAAGTTATTTTTAACTAAAGTAGTCAAATTGGTTTGAGAAATAACACCGGTATTAAAAGTTTCAACGAGAATGGAAATCGGTTTTGCAACTCCAATTGCATAACTTAACTGTACTTCAGCCTTTTTTGCCAATTTTGCTTTAACAATACTTTTAGCGACATATCGTGCTGCATAGGCAGCTGATCTATCCACTTTTGTGGGATCTTTACCAGAGAATGCCCCCCCTCCGTGTCTTGCATATCCACCATAGGTATCAACAATGATTTTTCTACCTGTAAGCCCGGCATCTCCTTGAGGCCCACCTACGACAAATTTACCTGTTGGATTTACTAGGAATCTTGTTTTGCGAATATCTGGTTTAATTTCTAAGTCTTCAGTTGCAGGTATTACTACATTCAGCCATAAATCTTCTTTTATTCTTTGACGAATTTCTTCTTCATTTTTAATTCCATCAATCTCAGGAGTGTGTTGAGTTGAAATTAAAATGGTGTTAATTGACACTGGTACCCCTTTTACGTAATCAATGCTTACTTGAGTTTTGCCATCAGGGAGGAGATAATTAAGTACTTTTTCATGTCTTACTTTGGCAAGTTGGATGGCTAGTCTATGCGCCAGACTAATTGGCAAGGGCATCAATTCAGGTGTTTCATCGCATGCGTACCCAAACATTATTCCTTGGTCACCAGCCCCGGTATTGTTTTCCAAATCACTATTGATATCATCTGCTTCGTCTACTCCTTGTGAAATATCAGGCGATTGCTCGTCAAGAGCTACTAAAACAGCACAACTATTTGCGTCAAAACCACCTGCTTTAGAGCCTTCATATCCGATTTCTTTAATTACATTCCTAACTAGTTTTATATAATCAACTTTTGCTTTTGAAGTTATTTCGCCAGTAAGTAAACATAGACCAGTATTAACTACAGTTTCGCATGCAACTCTGCTTTCTGGATCTTCTGTCAATAAAGCATCTAAAACAGCATCACTTATTTGATCGCATATTTTGTCAGGATGACCTTCAGTTACTGATTCAGAAGTGAAAATGAAATCACTCATTAAAATGTAATTCTGTAATAATTAACTTTATCCTAAATTAGTCTGACCTTGGTAATCAATGATTGTAAATTAAAGATACCTGTTCATACATAAAAAGACTGGTAGTAACAATATCCATTCTCAATCAAAATAAATTAAATTAAATTGCTTCAGATGAAGCTGATGGATTTTCTTCATTATCGTCGGTTTGTTCGAATAACATTTGCTTGTATTTCGCAGCCATTTCTTCAGCTTTACTAAAAACTTTTTGAGGGTCTGTTAGCATATCGCCAGGTTCAGGTTCTAATGCTTTTGTAGATAAAGAAATTCTTCCTCTTTCTGAATCAAGGTCAATTATCATAACTTTCATTTGATCATTAACATTTAAGACGTTATGAGGGGTCTCGATGTGTTCATGACTTATCTCTGAGATGTGCAAAAGACCACTAACACCTCCAATATCAATAAAAGCTCCATAGGGTTTAATACCTTTTACGTTTCCTACAACGACTTCGCCAACTTCAAGCCTATTCATTTTTTTCTCAACCAAAGCTCTTCTATGGCTTAACACTAGTCTATTCCTCTCCTCATCAACTTCAAGAAATTTTAAAGGTAGGAACTCTCCTTCCAAGTCATCTTTAATTTTTCGAGCACTTATGTGAGATCCAGGGATAAACCCCCTTAAGCCCTCTACTCTCACAAGAGCTCCCCCTCTATTTGTCGCAAAAACTTCGGAATATATAGTGGCATCTTCTTTTTGCAATTGTCTAACTCTTTCCCATGCTCTTTGATATTCGATTCTTCTAATAGAAAGTGCTAATTGACCATCTTCATTTTCTTCACTCATTATGAAGAATTCCCTACTTTCAGATGGTTGTAGAACTTCACTTAGTCCTTCAACTCTATTTATTGAAACCTCTTGAACAGGCATAAAAGCAGCTGTTTTTGCACCTATATCTATCATGGCGCCTTTGGGTTCTAGAGCAAAAACGGTTCCTTTTACTAAATCACCAGGCTTAAAGTTATAATCGTATTTTCCTAAAAGTGAGGCAAATTCTTCTTGTGTGAATCCTGCGTTATCAAAATCTGTATTTGTCCTGCTAGATGAAGAATCTGCTGAAGGGATATCGTTTTTTTCGAATGATAAATCTTCCTCATTTTGGGTGACTAAATCGTTATCTATTTCAGAGGAATTTTTAATTTCTTTATCTTCAGATAGTTGGTTTATAGTTTGTGAAGAATTTTCGTGCATTTTTTAAATCGCAGACTACCTTAGGTAGTTAGAAAGGAATGCTATTAGCCTGCAAACCAATAGCAAAAACATTATTGTTAAGTATTCTACACTTTAAGATGCTTAATTTTATAAAATTGAAGCTAATTGATTTTTTGAGCTTGCTTTTAGAGACTCAAGAGTAGAAATAAAATCTTTTACCCCATTGAATTTTCTATAAACAGAGGCATATCTTATATATGCGACCTCGTTTTCTTTCCTTAAATTTTTGAGTATTAATTCTCCAATTTGTGAAGATTTAATGTCTTTATTAGAATCCTGAATGATTTGTGACTCAATTCCATCTACAAAATTAATAATAGCCTCACTTGTGAAGGTAGTCTTTTCGCAAGCTCTTGATACACCAGTAAATAATTTTTGTTTATCAAATAATTCTCTGCTTCCATCTTTTTTAATAACTGATATTGGCATCGTTTCAACTCTTTCGTAAGTAGTAAATCTAAAGCTGCAATTTAAGCACTCTCTTCTTCTTCGAACACTTTTGCCACTATCAGCAGATCTTGATTCCAAAACTCTGCTATCTGTGTTTTGACAGGTTGGACACTGCATGTAGTGAAATAAGATGAACTGTAACTCTAATAGTAGAGGAATATTCTAATTATGAAAAGTAAAAAAAAAGACCTCTTGTTAAAGAGGTCTTTTTTAAAGTTCATTTTTTATCGAATTTAGGTGGATCTCTAAAGGCGACAGCAAAGAATAAGGTAACAACTGCGAGAGTTAAAATAAGAACGTAAGCAAAAGCTTCCATGAGATTAAGTAATAAAGTTTAGATTAAACCCTTCCTGGGATTCTTCTTGTGGATTCGTCACCAAGTTTCTTGAATAAACCAAATTCAACTTGGTCACCAATCTCAGCGTCAATTCCAGCGAATGAATTTCTGTAAAGAGTTCTTGAAGCATGCCACCAGTGGCCAAACAAGAATAGCAATCCGAAACATAGATGTGCATATGTAAACCATGCTCTTGGTGAGCTTCGGAATACACCGTCAGATTTATAAGTTTCTCTGTCGAACTTGAAGGCTTCTCCAAGCTGCGCTTTTCTAGCTAATCTTTTAACTACTGCAGGATCGGTAAATGTTTGCCCATTTAAGTCTCCTCCATAGATAGTTGCAGTAATTCCAGTTTGTTCAAATGAATACTTTGCTTCAGCTCTTCTAAATGGAATATCAGCCCTTACATTACCCTCTTTATCTTCAAGAATGACAGGGAAGTTCTCAAAGAAATTAGGGATTCTTCTTACTTCTAATTCATTCCCTTCCTTATCTTGGAAAGCAATATGCCCTTGCCATCCAGTTGGCAAACCATCTCCATTAACAAGTGCTCCAACTCTGAATAATCCTCCTTTAGCAGGACTATTTCCGACATAATCGTAGAAAGCTAATTTCTCCGGAATAGATGCGTAAGCCTCTTCCTTTGAAGCACCGTTATCAATAGCAGCCTGTACTCTTCTGTTTATTTCTGTTTTGAAATAGCCTGAGTCCCATTGATATCTAGTTGGACCGAAAAGTTCTACAGGAGTTGTAGCTGATCCGTACCACATTGTGCCTGAAACCACAAAAGACACAAAGAGAACTGCCGCTAGAGCACTAGCTAAAACTCCTTCAAGACTTCCTAGCTTTAAAGCTCTATATAGTCTTTCTCCTGGTCTATTAGTGATATGAAAAATACCTCCAATAATACCCATAAGTCCTGCAGCAATATGGTTTGCAACTATTCCTCCAGGGTTGAAGGGATTAAATCCTTCTACTCCCCATGAAGGAGCTACGGGCTCTACATGACCGGTTAAACCATAAGGGTCAGAAACCCAAATCCCGACGTTTGCACAATGAAATGCCCCAAAGCCAAAGCATGTAAGTCCAGCTAAAAGAAGATGAATTCCAAAGATTCTTGGTAGATCGAGAGCTGGCTCACCTGTTCTTGAATCTTCCCATAAATCTAAGTCCCAATATGTCCAGTGCCAAATAGAGGCAAGCATTAATAGTCCGCTAAATACTATGTGTGCTGCTGCAACCCCTTCAAAACTCCAGAAGCCAGGGTCAACTCCTGTTGCACCAGTAATATCCCATCCGTTCCAACTACTTGTGATACCTAGTCTTGCCATGAAAGGCATAACGTACATTCCCTGTCTCCACATTGGATTGAGAACAGCATCAGAAGGATCAAAAATGGCTAATTCATAAAGAGCCATAGAACCGGCCCAGCCGGCTAATAATGCAGTATGCATAAGATGAACAGCAAGTAGTCGACCTGGGTCATTAATAACTACTGTGTGCACTCGATACCAAGGCAATCCCATCGGTTAATTCTAGTAACTATGCTGAATAAACAGCTAAACATCACGATAGTAAGGGTTTTTTAGTCTTTGAGGGATTTTTGTAAATAAATTTATTTTCTTGCAAAAATTGACTATATCAATTGATATCACAAGGGTTACAAGGAATTTTTGACTAAAAATTGTTAATATTTTGGTCACAATTCTCAAAGTAAAACGCCAAAATAAGAAAAATAACTAAAAAAAATGGCAACTATTAGATTCATCCGTGAGGGTTTAGAAGTTCAATGCAATTCCGGTGAAAATTTGAGGGAACTTGTAATGAGAGAGAATCTACAGCTCTATGGATTAAAAGGTATTTTAGGTAATTGCGGTGGAGCAGGTCAGTGCAGTACTTGTTTTATTTCTGTTGAAGGAGGAAGCAAAAATGCTTTAAGTCCATTAACTTCTGTCGAAGAAGAAAAACTTAAAAGTAGACCAGATAATTGGCGTTTAGCATGTCAAACTTTAATAAAATCTTCTGCAGTAATCTTAACAAAACCACAATCTCCTCCTTCAAACTTAGAAGAACTTAAAAAAAATAGTGAAAATAAAAAATTACCTCGCTAAATTTATTGTTTAAGACTGTTAATCAGTTTTAAAATTTGTTTATTTTTCCACTTTATTCCAAGTTATATGTCTATAGTCTTAATACCTAAATATAGAACTACCAATTAAATGGAAACAACTAATTTTGGATTTGTAGCTAGTCTTCTATTTGTTGGGGTACCAACAATATTCCTTATAGGTCTATTTATTTCCACTCAAGATGGCGAAAAATCAAGCTTCTACTCAGAATCCGGTAAAGGTAAGCTTGGCCCTAAACGCTAAAATCTCATAAATGCCTAGCATTTCTGTAAAAGAATTTTTATTTTGGAAAAAAACACAACTTTCTAAAGGGGGAGATCATCAATCTCTTGAACTTTTACTTGATTCTGTAGGCGGTATATCAAATAGTGATCTCAACTTATCTAGGATAAACGCTGGAGATAATTTGTATTTAAGAAAAAACTTAGATTTCTTAGAATCTATTTGGAAAGATCATTTATTAAATTCGACTCCTATCCAATACCTTTGTAAGACAACTTTTTGGAGGGATTTAAAATTAAAAGTTACAGATAAGGTACTTATTCCTAGGCCAGAGACGGAACTTATAGTTGATATTGTCTTCAAGATATTTGGAAAGAAATCACAAAAACTACTTTTTGCCGAATTAGGAACTGGATCAGGTGCAATTAGTATTGCTTTGGCATTGGCTTATCCATTCAGCGAGGGAGTAGCAACTGACATAGATCAAGATGCATTAGAAATAGCCACTAAAAATTTTATAAATTCTTCTAAACAATCAAATTTGCAATTTTATTGTGGAAATTGGTGGTCGCCTCTTGAAAGTTTTAAAGGAAAATTAGACCTCGCTATTTCAAACCCGCCATATAT
>JAOOML010000003.1 GCA_028409275.1 Prochlorococcus sp. AH-716-I09
ATTTCTTCTAAAAATATCTTATTTATTCAAGACATTGACGGTGTTTGTATCCCTTTAGTTAAAGATCCAATGACTAGAGAGTTGGAATC
The DNA here is from genome assembly GCA_028409275.1 of Prochlorococcus sp. AH-716-I09. Classification (GTDB taxonomy): domain Bacteria; phylum Cyanobacteriota; class Cyanobacteriia; order PCC-6307; family Cyanobiaceae; genus Prochlorococcus_A. Next base: position 90 of record JAOOML010000003.1, read on the forward strand.
AAAATATATCTATGGAGTAAAAGAATTTGCCGATGAATTCTTTGTATTAACTTGTGGGGAACATGAAGGTCCAAGAGGGGTTAACAGAATAATAGAAAGGAGTTTAGGGAGTACTACTGAGCCTAAAAACAAAGAGCTATATTTAAGAGGATTAGCAGCCTGTGGAGTGGAGTATCAAGACAACAATGGTGAAATAAGTTTTGAAGGAGTCTCAGAAAAAGAACTAAATTTTTTATCTAAAGTACCTAGTTTAATAAAGCCGAAATTTAATTTTATAGTTAAGAATATTTTTCCTGAACTTAGCCAAGAAGATATCGATTCTCACGCAATAAAATCAATATGCGAAACGCGTTTCTCGCCAACGATTAATTTCAATAGTCTATTTGATTTAGTACACAAAGATTCTGAGAAAAGAAAGCTTATACAAATAAGTTTTGAAAAAATGATGAATCAAATTATCTTAAAAGCTGAATCGGAAGGCCTCAATAAATCATTTTTCCTTCATATTTCACCAAATTTAGGTAATAAAAATGGTAGAGAAACAATTAAACTTTCTTCTAAAGATGATATTGGAACAACAGACATACAATTACTTATTAAAGGAGCAGTTAAAGATTCTGGCGTTTTATTTCTTTTAAATAAATTTATTGCGGATAAAACTGGTAAAGCTCCTTTTGGAAGTAATTTTAATTTTAGAGACTCTCCAAATTCTATTGCGGAAAAAATAGATTTATGCAAAAGAACTATTCAAATAGAGGATATGCCTTTGATTGTAGGAGTGGGAGACACCGTGACATCAAAGAAACATAATGGAGAAGAAATTTATTTAAGGGGAGGAAGTGACCGGTCTTTTCTAGAATTCATACAAATATTAGGTAATGAATTTGGTATTAATAATAAAATAATTTTTGTAGATAGTAGTTCTGGAGAAGTTGATAGGCCTTCTACAAAAAAAACTGGCCTAAAAGGTATCAGTGATGTTGATGACAATTTAAAGTTTGATATAGTTTTTAAAAATGGCCCCAAAGAATATATACCTTGGTTTATAGAACTTGCTAAAAAAAGATCAAGCTTTAAAAAAGCTATTTGACTATTTAATTTCCTAATGTCAATTTATAAATATATAGATTTATGAAAGAAAATTTTCCAGCAATAAATAAAGAAGCTATAGAAACATTGCAAATTAACATAGGTTATAAATGCAACCAGGCTTGTAATCATTGTCATGTTAACTCAAGCCCCCTCCGTACGGAAAAGATGTCTAATGAAATAATTTCCATAATTCCAAAAATAATTGATAAATATAAGATAAAGACTTTAGATATTACAGGTGGGGCTCCAGAACTACACCCAGAATTTAAAAATCTAGTTACCACTTTAAGCAAGAAACAAATTGATATTATTGATAGATGCAATTTGACAATTTTCTTTGAAAAGGGATATGAGGATCTTCCTCAATTTCTTTCAAAGAATAAAGTGATAGTTACAGCTTCGCTACCATGTTATGAAAAGAATAATGTTGACTTTCAAAGAGGATATGGAGTTTTTGAAAAAAGTATTAAAGCAATAAAAATTCTGAATAATTTAGGCTATGGGAAGAAAGAAAGTGGTTTAATATTGAATCTTGTTTACAATCCTGTAAACCCTGTTCTTCCCCCTTCACAGAAGATATTGGAAAATAATTATAAAAAAATACTATTCGAAAAATATAATATTGTTTTTAATAGCCTTTACACAATAACTAATATGCCAATAAATAGATATGAAGAATATCTAAGAAGAGAAGGGAAATTAAGTACTTATTACAAATTACTAAAAGACAATTTTAATGAAAATAATTTAGAGAACCTTATGTGTAAAAAGACTATAAGTGTAAATTGGCTTGGAGAAATTTATGATTGCGACTTTAATCAACAAATAAATTTCCGAGCCAATAAAGGGCCAAGGACACTTTTTGATCTAATGGATAAATCATTTACTTTTGACTACGGGGTAGCTGTTAAAAAACATTGTTTTGCATGCACTGCAGGTGCAGGATCAAGTTGTGGAGGGACATTAAGTTGAAATCTGCTAAATACAATTTGGACATATAGCTCTTACATTTAAAGAAGATTCAATTAGTTTAAATCCATTAACTTTTGCTGCAACTTTACCTGCTTCTAAAACCTGATCATTTTCAAATTCTTCTGTTCTTCCACACCTAATACAAATCAAGTGATGATGATCAGGAGTATCGTTACTAAGTAATTCGTATCTGTGGCCGCCCTCACTAAGTTCTAATTCATGTAGCAGACCCATTTGTACTAAAAGTCTTAAAGTTCTATAAATTGTGGCTAGTGAAACTTTAGAACTTGATTTAACTAAGTTTTCATGAACTTCTTCAGCACTTAAGTGGTTTCCAGAACCTATATTTTCAAATAAATTTAGAACCTTTAGCCTTTGAGGTGTTAACCTCTTTCCATCTTTATGTAAACCATCGCCTAGAGGAGAGGAGATTACATTGTATTGAGAGGATAAAGACAACTATTAACTTATGGCTTTTCTCAATAATAACTCTTGATGAGAGTATAACAACTTTTTGATTTAAAATATTTACTAAAGTTCTTAAAAATATTATGTTATTTTATTTTGATGTAGAAATGATGAGGGATCATGTCAAACTCTATTGATCAGCCATTAGCGAAAGTAAACGCTTTGATAATTATAGATGTTCAAGAGAAAATTATAAGGCCAATATTTAATAAAGATTCAATAACCAAAAACATCAAAAAGCTAATAGATGCCTACCAAATTTTAGAAGAAAATATTTTTGTATCTGAACAGAATCCTATTAAATTGGGGCCAATAATTCCCGAATTATTGCCGAAAACGGGATTTAAGAAAATTGAAAAAATGGAATTCAGCTTAGCTAATAGACAAGAGTTTTTAAAAGAACTTGAAAATAAGAAAATTACAAATTTAATTATTTGTGGGATTGAAACACATATATGCATTCAACAAACAGTTTTAGATTGTTTAGCAGAAGGGTTTGAAGTTTTTGTTATTTCCGACGCTATGAGCAGTCGAAATAGGGTAGATCATGAAATAGCAATAAATAGAATGATTCAAAAGGGGGCGAACATAGCAACTACTGAATCAATAATTTTTGAATTATGCAAGACTGCGGATAGAAAAGAATTTAATGAAATTAAAAATATAATAATGAGTTAAAGAAATAAGGACTGGTTTGTTGTTTAGAGATAACTTAAAATTTTATTAGAGATAAATTTTAAGGGTTTATTTGAATATGAAATTAGTTACTGAAAACTTCCTTCTGGCAATATCTATTTTTTTTATTGGAATTTTATTGTCGATAATAATTTCTAAACTTTCAAAAATATTTTTTAAAAAGATATCGAAAAGGACAAAAACAAATTTCGATGATTTTATTTTTGAGGTGATCTCTGGAATTACAAAACCTATAGGATTCCTCCTCTCTTTTTATTTTTCAATTGACTATTTTTTTGCCGATGAAATAAATTTTATCTCTGTCTTATTGAATATTCTGAAATTATTTATGTTGATAATCATTATTAAAGCTCTCAACAAAGTTTTAATAAGATCTTTAACAGAATCTACATCAAAAATTAATGATTCCTCAATCAGTTCAATGATATCTTCACTAACTCCTTTGATAAAAGCATTAACATGGACTATTGGTTCAATATTTTTCTTACAAAATATAGGTGTTCAAATGACTGCTATTTGGGCTTTACTAAGTGCAGGTGGTATCGGTGCAGGATTAGCTTTGAAAGATCCAGTTCAGGAGTTTTTTGAATATATAACAATTTTGCTTGATAAACCTTTTCAAAAAGGTGAATTTATAAAATCAGATGGTGTCCTGGGAATGGTTGAGAGGGTGGGAGTTAGATCCTCAAGGATAAGAAGTATTAATGGAGAAGTAATAGTAATGAGCAACAGCGCCTTAACAAATGGAATAATTTCAAATTATGCACAAATGGAAAAAAGGAGGTTAGTGCATAAATTAGGAGTTATTTATGAAACCTCTCCAAAACTCATGAAATTGATTCCAATAATAATTAAAAAAATAGTTGAAGAGACAAAAGATGCATCTTTTGATAGATGTCATTTCACAGATTTTGGCGACTTCAGTCTTAATTTTGAACTTGTTTATTACATACCAACAAATAATTATCTTGCTGCAATGGAAGCTCAACAATCTATAAATTTGAAAATAATTGAGGAATTCGCATTTAATAATATAGAGTTTGCATTCCCAACACAAACTTTAAATATTGAAAGTAATAAAACCAAATGATCCGCAAATCTCTTCACTTAAAATCCAGAGTTTCGAAGCCAATTCAGCACTATTTGCTTCATCACTAACATTACTTTCAACTAATTTATGTTTTTTAAAAGATATTAGTTTATTACTTAGATGAATGTAACCAACATCATTTAAATCCGAATCAGTTACAATTCCAGAAAGAATCTTTCCTGCATTTTCTATACTTTCAGAAATTCCTAAAATATTTTTTGCTAATTTAGAAAAAATCAAATATCCAAAAAGATTAAAACGTTTACTATATCTAAAAAAACCTGAATCATCATTTGGTATTACAAGACCAGGAGCCCAAGTAATTACAGAAATTTTACTTGAGGAAATTTTTAATTTTTTTACAAGTTCTTTAGCAAACAAAATATTACATAACTTACTATTTTTATACGATTCATCAGCATTAAAATTTATAAATTGCCCAGTAATTTTTTTTCTAAAATCAACTAGATTATTAAGTCCTGCTTTCTTTCCTATATTTCCACCTGAGCTTTTAGGGTTATGAACATCTGATGATGTAATAATGATTCTAGATTCTTCTTTATCTCTAACAAACTCTTTTAAGATATTTACCAAGTAAAAATGTGCAAGATGATTAACCGCAAAAGTTAGTTCTATGCCTTGTTTTGATACTTTAGGGTAAAAAGAACCTGTATATTGCAATCCTGCATTTAAAACGATTACATCTAAAAAAGTATTTTTAGTAATAAAGTAAGCTTTAATTTTTTTAATATTATCTAGATTTGAAAGATCACAATCTTCAATAATATTTAAATATTTTTTAATGTAATTTTTATCAAAATATTTCTCAATCATTTTAAGAAATTGATTCTTTCTTAATTCAGATTTTATTACAAGGTATATATTATTTTTCGTCTCTAATAAATTAATAATGGCAAAAAAACCTATACCTGAATTACCTCCAGTAATTAAAATATTTTTATTTTTAATCATTTAAATTGCTATATATTTTTTTATAATAAAAAATTATGTAAGTTTTTTTTTAGTTTGTAATCTTATAAATTATTGTTAAAACACTGAAAACTTAGTCACTTATAATTGTGTAATTTGATTATTATTAACCTACTCTCATTACAAGTGCTGGATGAAATATAAAAACTTATTCGCAGAAATAATAATATGTTCCATAAATTTCTTTAATCATAAGATTTATATTTAATGTCAAACGAAAGCATGCCAGATGTTCTTGTTTTGGGTGCAGGACCTGCAGGGATGGCAATAGCATCAGCTTTAGGAAAAGAAAAATTAGATGTTGAAGTCCTTTCTCCAAATGGACCTGATGAACCTTGGCCAAACACTTATGGTATTTGGGGGGAAGAAGTTGATCAACTTGGGCTTCAGGATTTGCTTGAATATAGATGGAAGAATACTGTAAGTTTTTTTGGGCATGGCGCTTTAGAAGAAAAGGACGACGAGAATAAAGCCACGGAACATTCATTAGATTATGGACTATTTGATAAGAAAAAACTTCACAATTTTTGGCTTAATGAATGCAATAAGTCTTTTATTAAATGGCATCAAGGCTTTGCAGACAAAATACATTTTGAAAAATATAAAAGTACAGTAACCACAAATGATGGCAAGACTTACTCTGCAAGATTAGTAGTAGATGCGACAGGATATGACCCTGTTTTTCTTAAATTAAAATCTTGTGGTCCATTAGCAGTCCAAACTTGTTACGGGATAGTGGGTAATTTCAGTAAACCTCCCCTTAAAAAAGGGCAGTTTGTATTAATGGACTATAGAAATGACCATCTTAATGAGGAGCAAAAAAAAGAACCGCCCACTTTTCTTTATGCCATGGATATGGGGAATGGGAAATACTTTCTGGAAGAGACATCTCTTGGTTTAGTAAATCCCCTAACAATGGAAAATTTAAAAGAGAGACTAGAGAAGAGACTATCTTATCGAAATATATCTATTACAAGCATGCAACACGAAGAGCTTGGCTTGTTTCTGCCAATGAATATGCCAATACCAGATTTCAAACAACAAATCCTTGGATATGGTGGCGCTGCATCAATGGTACATCCTGCATCTGGATACTTAATTGGTAATGTTTTAAGGAGAGCTCCACTTGTCGCAAAAGCAGTATCAGAGGCGATTAAAAACAAGAATCTTAGTACCTATCATATTGCAAGAAAAGGTTGGGAAGCTTTATGGTCAAAAGAATTAATTAGAAAGAAATCACTTTACCAATTTGGATTGGAAAAACTCATGAGGTTTGATGAAAAACTATTGAGAGAATTTTTTGGCAGTTTTTTCAAACTACCCAAAAATCAATGGTATGGTTTTCTTACTGATACTTTATCTTTAAGAGAGATTATATATGCTATGTGCATAATGTTTATAAAAGCTCCATGGAGTGTTAAGAAAGGTCTGATGATTATGCATGGAAGAGAATTTAAAATGTTACTAAGAATAATATTTCCAAATATATAGTTTAAAAATGAGAACAATACTAATAAGTGGAGCTAATAGAGGTATTGGACTAAAAATTGCACATAAAGAATTAAAAGAAGGCAATAGAGTTAGTGTTGGGATAAGGGATTTAGAATCATTAAAAGAAAGCGTTGTTGATCCAAAAAAATGGCCAGAAGGGAGGATTATAATCAACCATTATGATGCATTAAAAAAAATTACAGCCGAAAATTGGATAAAAAATACCGCAGATAAATTTGGGGGATTTGATTCAGTAATTAATTGCTCTGGAGTATTATCGAAAGTTCCTTTCTTATTCAAAGATGGTGATGAAGAAGATATTTTAAATACACTAAATATCAACTTTTTAGCAATTTGGAATTTATGTAGACTTTCTTGGGATCATTTATGTGCTTCAGGCAGAGGAAGAATTATTGTTTTAGTTTCAATGAGCGGAAAAAGATCTAAAGGGGATTTAGCTGCGTATTCTTCATCAAAGTTTGCTTTGATGGGATTATGCCAAACGATGAAAAATAAAGGTTGGGATAAAAATATAAGAATTTCAGCAATTTGCCCAAGTTGGGTTAATACAGAAATGGCCCAAGATATTTCTTCACTAGACAAATCCAGCATGACACAACCTGAAGATATTGCTGAGATATGCTCAACTATTCTGAAGCTACCGAAACAATCTGTTCCATTTGAAATTACCTTAAATTGTAATTATGAAATTTAGCCTAAATTAAAAATTAAGTAAGCCATTGCTAGCATTGCAATTGCAATAAATAAGCCCTTTATTCGATTAGTTAATAATGAGAAAAGAGATAAATCTTCAGAAAAATATCCCCCAAAACTACCTGTAATAAATAATACAACCATTGGTAATGATGCAGTTCCAAACGCATAAGATATAGATTTTAAAAATCCAAAATTTAAATAATTTAAAATCACTGAACTCAATGAAAATAATAAAAAAGAAGCAAACAAAGTAATAGAAACTTCAGCATCTAAAGTATGAGGCAAGCTCCCCTTTAATTCAAATTGCTTTTTACATTCTCTAATCTGTCTTTTAGAAAGCTTTAAATAACCAGTTTCAGGAATTCTTTGTGACTTATATCTTCTTAGTAACCTTGCTTCAAGAGTTTCTGGCTCCTTTGTCATAATGGAGGTTAATAATTCATCTGGTTTTAATTTTTTAATTTTTTTTTCTAGATTATCGGTTTTCCCAATTCTATAAAGATCCCCTACTCTTATGAGGTAAACATATCCCGACATTTGCGTTGTAAAATTAAAATCTATTCCTTATTAAATAATACTAAAAGAATTTAGGAAATTAAAAGTTTTTACAAAATGAAAAACGAAATTTTATATTCATTTCGAAGATGTCCTTATGCAATTCGTGTTAGGTGGGCGCTATTGATTTGCGAAATCAACGTGGAAATTAGAGAAATTGATTTAAAAAATAAACCTCTTGATTTTCTTAATAAATCAAAGACAAAAACAGTTCCAATACTGATAAAAAAAAATAGTGAAGTTATTGAAGAAAGCCTTGAAATCATCCTTTGGGCACTCGCAGAGTCAAGGAAGGAAAACATAAAATTTATCTATTTTCCAGATAATAAGAAGGAAGATATTTTTGAAATAATTAATGAAAACGATAACGAATTCAAATATCATCTGGATCGATTTAAATATGCCACAAGATATGAGGATAGTAATGAAGAATTTCATTTCACAAAGGCGATTAAAATTATAAAGAGATGGAACGGTCTACTTGCAAAAAACAAATACTTTTTTGGGAATAACCCCACGATCGCTGATTGGTCTATTTGGCCTTTTGTAAGACAATTTAAAATCGCTTGTGAAAGTCAAAAAAGAACAAATTATTTTGAACCCTCAATTAAAACCTGGTTAGATTCTTTTGAAAATAATAAAAAATTCAAATCCTTAATGTATAAGTACGAATTATGGGTGCCAAATTCTAGAAAGAATTATTTTCCTTTTAATTAGCTCTCTAACAACTTCCTTTTCTCAATTATCCGTGCTAACTCCAAAAAATATCCTGCAGTCCTAAATTTTCCAATATTCTTTTCCTTAAAATCAAGGTCGCTTCTGATTTCTGCTGTCTCGGCCATAAGTAAATCCAAATCATTTGATCCAAGACTATACAATTCACCAAGTTCTATTTCCCTACCGAGTAAATGACTCCTAAACCACTTCCCTTTATTTTCTTGAGGAGGAATATCGTAGGGAGTAAATGACATTAAAATAATATAAAAATAAAACTAAAAACATTCTAGAATTATTATGGAGATTTTTTCAATTCTCTTTTATTAAAAATCAATGCAATAAGAAGAATTGCAAATGTAATTACTGCACAAATTTCTGTCCAATAATCTATTCCAATTTTAGATATCATCAATGGGGCCAAAACTGTAAATAGTCCTCCTGATAGAATTAATTGTGCGAAAAGCTGTTTTGAAGTAAAAATTGGTAGCGTCCTAGAAATATTTTTGGGATCTGCAAGCCTCAAGAGAAGTAAACCAGAAGCGACTACACCTGTAGAGTTACCAAACTCTATCAAACTTTTTTCGAACCAGTAATCATCAAAAATAAAGTATGCAAAATAAGCAATACATATTAAGTTCCAAAATAAACCAAAAATCGTAAAAACTAAGATTATTTTCCAATTTTCAAAAACAACAGCGATATTTAAGCTTGCCATAGCCGTAAAAATTAATAAATCTGTAGATAAGATTCCAATCTCTCTCTGCAAAATATTTGAAATAAACTCAGTTTTTTTGGTTTTTTCTAAAATATATCTAATAAATAGTGAGCCTATTAGAATAAAAGGAAAAACTGGCAGTGAAAAAATAATTTCTTTAGAAAATTCACCAAATGAACTTGAGATATATCTTAAAAATTTAAGTAACAAAACACCAAAAGAAATTGCCAGTCCAGAGAATCCAAGATTTGTTATCAAAATTCTTAAATCTGTAAAAATTCCGATTTTAGTGTTTTCTTTTAGATTATCTTTTTTTTCGGAAATCTCCTCAGTATTTGAAAGGCCTAAAGTTCTTCCAAGAAAAATAAAGATGCTGCCCAATAATGAAGATGACAAAAGACCCATTGTTGCCATGGCGAGACCAAGATCTAAACCACTTGGGAAACCTAATCTATTAAAGCTCTCACCGATGATAGCTGCAGCCCCATGACCACCCTCAAAACCAACCTCGATCAAACAGCCCATTAGAGGATTAGTATCCATAGATGGAGGCAAAAAATATTTAACAACTAGACCTCCTACAAAAAATTGTCCAAAACCTAGGGAAAGAGCAAGTAGAAATTGATTAAAAATTGGTTTAACTAAACCATTTATATTTGGGATAGGTCTTCCCATCATTAAAGTAGCGAATACCAATGATAAAAGAGGAGTAGGAAAATTACTCCAAACATTGATTGTTTCTTTAGGCAAAAAATGTATCGCTCCAAATGGCCCTATAGATATACCAAAAATTCCAGATATAACAGCAATTGGCAGTCCAAACCTTTCAAGTTTAACAGCCAATTTAAGTCTCCTCCCAAAAATCAAGAAGAAAAATATAATTAAAATTCCAAAACAACTTATTACAAGAGAATTTGAAAAAACTTCTTTATTCTGAAGAGAAAAAATATTCAATGATTCCAAAACATATGATAATAAATCTAAATTAATACATAATATTTTTCAAATAAAAAAGGCTCCTTTATGAGGAGCCTTTTAATATTGTTAATAATTTTAGAATTAATCTTTAAGAGTAACTGTTGCACTATCAATGTTACTGATAGCATTTGTAACTCTCTTGAAATCAAATCCAAGAGCTCTTAAAGCGTGCCATAAATGACCTTGAATAAAGAAAAATCCAAAATAATAATGAACATTAGCTAACCAAGCCCTTGAAGTGTACTCACCATCGGGAAGATCAACAGTATCGACCCAATAAGGAGAAATACTAAATTTCAATTCAAGTGGTTCACCAAAGAATTCAGTTGGATAAACTGTTGTGTTAGCTGCACTCCAGAAGGCTGCAATAATAGCCATCCAGCCTATTCCAGCTAGAGACCAGGATAGAACAGCTTCTGCAGAGAGAAGTCCCTTACCTTTGAATTTGGTATATTCACCAACTTGCTTAGTAGCTATATGCCAAGCACCACCTGTAATCTCAACGAAGGCAAGGAAAGCATGGCCTCCCATAACTTCTTCAAGACTATCAATAGTTAAAAAGTCTGTTTGATGATTCCAAATTTTGGCCAAATTTAATTCATACTCAACCTGTCTTACAGAGCCAATAGCCGGATCATAAATTCCATGAACTCTTGCCCATTCAACAAAAGCTATAACTGCGAAACCAAGAATAATTAGATGGTGACCGAGAATAAATGTCAATTTGTCTGGATTATCCCATTCAATATTGAATTTTCTAGCTCTTGCCACATCAGAATCTTCTAAATTTCCTGGAAGGAGTAAAGAATGTAAAAGTCCTCCGGCTGCTAAAACCATAGAAGAAACTAAGTGAACTATTGCTATTGCTAGAACAGGTTTAGTGTCTCCCATTGCAACGCCATTAGCATCGAACCCTATTCCAAGAGTTGCTAAATGAGGAAGAACGATTAGAGGTTGATGACCCATTGGGACGCTTGGGTCAAATCGTGAAAGTTCAAAAAGGGTGAATGCACCCGCCCAGAAAACTATTAATCCTGCATGTGCTACATGAGCAGCAATGAATTTCCCTGAGCGATTTGCTACACCTGAATTACCAGCCCACCATCCGTAGGTAGTATCTGGATTTCCATAGGTTTGCATTTAGGAATTGATTAGCTTAAACGTTTTGAGAATACTTTATATTTCACCAAACAGTTGAATTCATAACAAAATTGTAAAGGTTAGTAATCCTTACAATTACTAAACGAAAAATTTCCTAGAGCAATCAAAGAGCAGAGAAGGTAGATTTAATGAAGAAAAATTATTCTCAGAGATATAAGTTAAATAAAATAAATCTAATTTTTTAATGCGGTTATATTAAATAAATTTCTTTTTGCTGACATTAAACGATGTTTTGTTTCATTAAACCAATCTGTTTATTGCCTCATTCTCAAACAATTATTAAAAAGGGGATAAGAAATCTAATTTTATGACTACTTCTCAAGAACCTTCTAGAAAAATTTCACTAGAAATGAAATCTGAAGTTCATTACAAAAAAGCTGCAAAATCTTACAGAAAATCACAACAATATATAAAAATGATTAATTTATACCCAACTTTGCAAAATACCCTAATTGATTGTAAGGGTGAAAATCTTATAGAGTAGAAACTCTTAGCATCTATAAAATTATACTTTTTTAGGCTGCAACATCATGGTTTTCTTCAAAATAAAATTTATTGATAATATTTTTACACTTTTTTATATTATATAAAGCTTTGGGCTTCCACGGTTTTTTCTGGCCATGCGGCGAGCTTTTCCAATGAAGTCCAGGTTTGAGTATTCCATTTTCACGTAAAAAAGAAAGTTTGATTTCAGTTATTCCTAATTTTTCTGCGGTCAACTCAGATGAGCTCCAGATATCCCCTAACATTGAATTAAGTAAATATTATTAATCCTTGATAACGTTAATTTTATTTTTTTGAAAGGGGTAAAACTTTTAAATAATTATTAAGCACGAAAAAACCTAGTATTTGTAAAGAAAAATGATTTTAAAGATATATATCAAATTAAGAAATATTAAATGAAGATTCATCATTAATGAATATCTCATCTATTTCCTCTATTTTTTGGGTGGATTTACGAATAACATAATCAACAGTAATCGATTCAAACTTAGGAAGATCAATCCATCCCTTTGACCAATTTTCACTATTTATTAATTCTTCGTAAGTAATTTTTAAATTAATTTCAGAATCAAGTACAGAAACCATCAAATAAATAATATTTCCATTTTCTTTCGTAGCATTTACCAAAACAAAATGTCTTAAACCATTTATAGGTTTGTTAGAAGTCCAGCAATTTTCCATTTTTTTTACTTAATATTCTTCTGAGAATCCCCTTTGGATATTCTTTTATATTCTTTTCTAATTTCGTCTAATAACAGTTTTCTTTTATCCAGATAGATAACAGATTCTTTTTTTGATAAGTTATATCTTTCTTTTTTAGTTAAATTCATCCAATTATTAAGATTCTTCTTATTGAAAGTTGTTGATTTTTTAGCCTTCAAAACTTTTTGTTTTCTATTTAATTTAATAAAATTCCTTAAATTAAAAAAAATAAATATAAAAAGAAAAATTATCACAAACTTTAAGAGCATCACTTTACAAGTAAGTTGTTATTGATCCACTTTTCTAAGTCAATATCATTCTCAAATGATATAACCTCTTCTTCATTTCCATTACCTGATTGATCAAATAGCCTTATAATAAATTCACCTTTAACTGCCTCATCATCACCAATAACAATAATACTTTTAGATTTTAGTTTATTTGCCTTTTTAAATTGTTTAGAGAATGAGGCTCCGCTTAAATCTAACTCAACTAACAAATCATAATTTCTTAATTTTCTAGATAAATCCATTGCTAATGATTCAGCAATTAAGCCTTGATTAATGATATAGATATCAGTATTTCTAGGAATTTCAAGCTCTTTTCCAGCAAGTAAAATTAATCTTTCTAAACCAATAGCAAAACCAATTGCAGGGGTATTTGGCCCTCCCATTTGTTTAATAAGATCGTCGTATCTTCCTCCTCCGCAAACTGTAGCTTGGGAGCCTAGAGCCCCACTAGTAATTTCAAAAGCTGTATGGGTGTAGTAATCTAAACCTCTTACAAGATTAAAATTTTCCACATAAGGTATTTTTAAAATCTCTAAATTTTTCTTTAAGTGTGAATATCTTTTATGACTTTTTTCAGATAAAAAATTAAATAATCTTGGGGCATTCTTTAGAGCATTTTGTGTTTGAGCATTCTTAGAGTCCAAAATCCTTAAGGGATTTTTAGTAATCCTGTTCTGAGAATCTAAATCTAGAGAATTTTTATTTATTTCTAGCCATTTTAAAAAGGATTTTTGGAAATTTAATCTATCACTAAGATCGCCCAAAGTATTTATTTCAAGATTAAGTTCTTTTATTCCTAATTTACCTAAGATATCCCAAGCTAAAGCAATAATTTCAACATCACTTCTAACTGAATCGTATCCTATAAACTCAACACCTAACTGATGAAACTGTCTTTGCCTTCCTGCTTGAGGTCTTTCATATCGAAACATAGGGCCCATGTACCAAAGTTTTTGTAGAGGATGATTAGACAACATTCCATTTTGTATTAATGCTCTTGCAACGGATGCAGTTCCCTCAGGCCTAAGAGTGCAAGATCTCTCCCCTCTATCAATAAATGTATACATTTCCTTACTCACAACATCTGTTCCTTCACCAATACCTCTTATAAATAATTCGGTCATTTCTAGAATTGGTGTTCTTATTTCATTAATAGATGCTCTTGCAAGCTGCTCTAATACAATTTTTTCAACGTTTTGCCACTTTATTAATTGATCAGGCAGTAAATCTACCGTTCCTCTAAGATTTTTTAAGTTATTCAAAGTTCTAGAAAATAATTCAAAATTTTTAATTCAAGTAGGAATTAATCTTTAATTGAATGTTTTGTGGGACAATTTTAATTTAACATTTAGAAAAACTATTGGAAATTAATAAAAATAAAGAGACTCTGCATTGCGGTACAAAACCAAAAAAAATTGCTTTTGGAATAGCACCCCTTGGTATAGTTTCGGTCGGGATAGTGCCAATGGGAGTAATAAGTATTGGAGTAGTTCCAATGGGTGTATTTTCTTTTGGTGCAGTAGCAATGGGAATTGTCAATTTATCAGTAGTTGGGATGGGAATTATCTCTGCTGGGGTAACGACTATGGGAATATGGGAGTATTCACCTAATTCTCAAAACAAACATCATAATCATTCGAAACAAGTTTCAAATTCAAGCAAAGAAAATATGATTTCAGATCTATTTAACACTAAACAAGAAGCTGAAAAGGCTGCATCAAAATACGGATGTATTGGAGCACATAAAATGGGCAAAAAATGGATGCCCTGTAAGATGCACTAAATATTTTCCTAGTCAAAAATTTATTGAATATTAATTCAAAATCTCTACTCTAAAATCAAGATTTTTTGCCTCATCAGTAGTTAATTTTCTTGACCAAGCTCCTTGCACAGGGCTATTCCATCTGAACCCAGCATTTTTAGCTAAAGATCTATCTTCGTAACTAATAAGCGCCTTGTATAAAAACCTCGGTTCAGTAGCTTTAAGTAAAAGTTCCTCTAAATTATCGCATTTTTTGAAGACCTCAGATATGTAAAAGCAATCAGATAAAGCTCTATGTAAATTCCAAACTGGTATTGAAAAAGATAAAGCTAAATCAGTTACTGAGGGTCTATTTTTTAGTGATTTTTGGAAAGACCAATTAATATCCTCCAAACTGCATATCCATTTTTTATTAAGTTTAGGTAATCTTCCTTTCCCAAACCATTTCTTATCAAACTCTACATTATGAGCGACAATGAAATCCGAACAATCAACAAGTTTCAGAAAGAAATTCAATCCATCTTCCCATGGTTGAGAGATGTTAGTTACTTCAGCAGATATACCATTCACATGTTCGGCTTCATTATTATTAACTGGGAATAAAAATGAAACTTGTGAAAGCACGCACTTAAAAGATACATCAAACAAAATACAACCTATCTCTATCACTTCATCTTTATTTTCGTCTAAACCTGTTGTTTCAGTATCAAGAATTAAAATTTTTTCAATTTTTTTATTTTGATTAACAACACTCTCTTCAGAGGGATAACTGATAACTTGATCCTGAAGAATATCCAATTGATTTAATTCTTTTTTGTTAGATAGATCCAATTAGTTGAAAACACTTTCATTTATCTTGACGCATTTAATAAAAATTTCTCTTAAATTAATATAAATTAAGAATCATGATTAAAAAATAATTTTTGAAACATTTTTAGTTTATGAAAGATGACTTTTACAAAATATCAATTTAATAATTTTTGTTATTGGCCTTCAAATCCTAAAAAAATCGTGGAATTTATTGGTGGAAGTTATCTAGCTTCTAAACCAGATTTAACTTATAGAAGATTCATAGAGAGTTTAATTAATAAAAACTATGCAGTACATGCATATAAATACACTCCACAATTCGATCACCAACAACTTGCTATTAAAGCATGGAGGGATTTCAAGAATTGCCGAATATCTTTATCAAAGAGAATAGGAGCATCAATTCCTTCAATAAGAATTGGTCATAGCCTAGGCTGCAAACTTCATCTAATTTCCCCTGATGGTGGAAGAAATTGCGAAAAGTTCATATCAATAAGTTTTAATAACTTCAGTGCTAACAAATCTATTCCATTATTGAAACAAATTTCTCAAAAATTAGAATTCAAAAGTGAATTCAGCCCAAGCCCTGAAAGAACTTTGCGATTAATTGAAAAAACATATAATCAAAAAAATAACTTCCTTATAAAATTCAACTCAGACGAATTAGATCAAACAGATAAATTATTTTCTTGTCTGAAAGCAAGAAAAGACGATAATTCTAAGGGAGTAATGTTAAAAGGTACACACACTATAATTGCAAGCGCAGGACTAAGAGAAAATTTTTTAGGAGACTGGGCCGATGATGAATTCAAAAGAAATACTATAAAAAAAATTTCCAATTTAATTGATGAATCTGATTAGGATAATTCTTTCAGCTTTTCCAAAACAGAACTATCTTCAAGAGTGCTTATATCGCCGCTAATTTTTTCTCCAGCAGCCAAAGATCTTAAAATTCGCCTCATAATTTTTCCACTACGTGTTTTCGGAAGAGAGTCAGAAATTATAATTTTTTCAGGCTTTGCGATAATTCCAATTTCATTAACGACATGTTTCTTTAGATTCTCTACTAATTCTGAAGAACCGTTCACGTCTTTTTCTAGAGATACAAAAGCAACTATAACTTCACCTTTTAAATCATCTTTTTTGCCAACGACTGCAGACTCTGCAACTGATTTATGACTAACCAAAGCAGATTCTATTTCCATTGTTCCTAACCGATGTCCTGAAACACTTATAACATCATCAACTCTTCCCATAATCCATATATATCCATCTTCATCAATGCGTGCTCCATCTCCAGCAAAATAAACATTTTTTTCTCCTTTAAAGGCAATATATTCCCAATAACTCTCCAAATATCTCTCTGAGTTTCCATGAATTGTTCTCATCATTCCTGGCCAAGGTTTCTTAATAATTAAATAGCCACCCTCGTTCTCCTTAACCTTATCTCCATTCTTATCGACAATTTCAACTTCGATTCCTGGCAGAGGGAAAGTAGCTGAACCTGGCTTTGTAGCAACGACTCCAGGCAAGGGACTTATCATCACACCACCAGTCTCAGTTTGCCACCAAGTATCAACTATAGGACATTTATCTTTACCAATAACATCCTTGTACCACATCCATGCTTCAGGATTAATTGGTTCTCCAACTGTGCCCAAAAGTCTAAGACTATCCAAATTATATTTATCAGGTATTTCACGCCCAGACTTCATAAATGCTCTTATTGCAGTTGGTGCAGTATAAAAAATAGAAACTTTATATTTTTGAACAATTTCCCAAAAAGCCCCTAAATTTGAGGGTCTTGGTACTCCCTCGTACATTAAGGTTGTAGCACCATTAGATAAAGGACCGTAAACGATATAACTATGACCTGTAATCCAACCAACATCAGCAGTACACCAGTAAATATCGTCATCTTTTAAGTCAAAAATCCATTTAAATGTCAAATGGGACCAAAGATTGTAACCACCTGTAGTGTGAACTACACCTTTGGGCTTTCCAGTAGAGCCTGAAGTATAAAGAATAAAAAGTCTATCTTCGCTATTCATTATTTCTGGTTCACAATGATCTTTTTGATCTTTTAATAATTCGTGCCACCAAAAATCTCTATCATCAACCATCGAAATATTTTTTTTGGTTCGTTGAACAACAACTACTTTTTCAACAACTTTATCTGCCCCACCTTCAATTGCCGCATCAACTGCTTTCTTAAGTTCAATAACCTTATCTTTTCTGAAGCCACCATCAGCAGTAATAATAAATCTGGCGTTTCCATCAATTAACCTATCTTTTAAAGCTTCTGAAGAAAATCCTCCGAAGACAACTGAATGAGGCGCGCCAATTCTTGCACAAGCTAACATCGCAAACATTGCTTCAGGGATCATCGGCATATAAATACATACCAAATCTCCTTTTTTTACACCAATTGCTTTTAATGCATTAGCTGCTTTACATACCTCTTTTAGAAGTTCTTCATAAGTATATTTTTTGCTATCTCCGGGTTCGCCTTCCCATATAAGTGCAGTCTTTCCTCCAAGCCCTCTCTTAATGTGTCGATCTAAGCAGTTATATGTAATATTGAGCTTCCCTTCTTTAAACCATTTAAAAAAGGGAGCATTTTCGTTATCTAATACAGTTTGAAATGGTTCAAACCAATCTATTTCGGATTTAGCGAAAGATTCCCAAAATTGAATTGGATTATTTAATGCCTGTTTTTTTAGCCTAATTAATTCTTCTTGAGAGTTAATATTTGAGTTTTCTAAAAATTCTTCTGAAGGAGGAAAAATTCTCTTTTCTTCGAGGATGTTATTGATGGAATTTTTTTTATCTAATGACATTAAGTAAATCTATGCCCAATAAACTTAGTCGAAAAATTTATTGTTTTCAAAAATTTTAATATTAATTTAGCTGTAGGTTTTTTAAAGACTTAATAAATGCGGCTAAGAACAAATTCTGGAAGAGCCATCAACGCTCTCTTATATTCTGAATCAGGTAGCCAAACTATGGCTTCTTTAGAAAGCATTGCAAAATCCTCAGCTAGTTTTCTAGAACTTTCGATAGCTTTAGAATTCATAATAATACTAAGAGCATCATCTAAATCATCTTTTTCAGCAAGCTCTCTGTTAATAAGAACAGACAATTTCTTATTTTCTTCTAAGGCATATAAAACTGGTGCAGTAAGATAACCACTAGCAAGATCACTGACAGCAGGTTTTCCAAGTTGTTTATCGTTTCCAGTAAAGTCAAGGATGTCATCTACAACTTGAAAAGCCAAGCCAATATTTTTGCCAAAATCGTACAAAGAGTTTAAATTTTCATCATTTAGACCACTCAAAACTCCAGCAGCTTTAGAGCTATTTGCTATTAATGATGCGGTTTTACAATAGCTTTTATTAATATATTTTGAAAAAGATTGAGCAGAGTCGAATCTATTTAGATTTTGTTTAATTTCACCTTCTGCTAAATCCATTATTACTCTACTTAGTAATTTAACTACATTTACATTATCAAGATTTGCTAAGTGCCAACTCGCTTGAGCGAATAAGAAATCACCTGCTAAAACAGCCACTCTGGTATTAAATCTGCTGTGTACAGTATCTACGCCCCTTCTTGTAGAAGCCTCATCAACAACATCATCGTGGACTAAAGATGCTGTATGAATCATTTCAGTAATTTCAGCAAGCCTTTTATGCTTACTTGTTAGTGTGAATTCAGGAGATATGGCTTTTGATATTAATAAAACAATCCCCGGTCTTAATCTTTTTCCCCCAGCACTAAAGAGATGTTCCGCTGCGGCTTGAAGAATTGGATGACCAGCTCCTATTAAATTTTTCAGTTCAAGAATAAGATCATCAAGATCATTTTCAACTGGTTGTAGTAGTTTGGTTACTGTATTCATGATTGACCTCATTTATATATTAAAGAATCAAACATTGCTTCGGAGGTTTACCAAACTAATTTCTTTATTAATTTCAAGCCAAACTTTCACTTTTTTAGAAAATTCATCTTTTTCTGAAGTAACAAAGAACTCTACATTGTCATAAGAAATACTTTCATAGCAGGAAGTTTTTGGAATAGGAAAAGATTCATTAAATTTTTTTATTAACGCTTCTGATGGATCAATTATTTTTATATTTGAGTTAATTTTTTTTCTTAATAAGTTATAAATTAAAGGATAATGGCTACAACCAAGTATCAGTTCTTCAATATTTTTATTTAATAGTGGTCTTAAATATAAATCTGAAAGAAAATTTAAATTATGAGAATCTAACTTTTCTTTTTCAATTTCTGAGACAAATTCTGGACATTCTTGTTGAAATATTTTCAAATTATCTTTTTTAGAACTTAAAACGTTTTTGTAATATGATGATTTAACAGTTGTTCGTGTTGCTAAGACTCCAATAATTTGTTTATTAACTATTTGTGATACTGAGTTTATAAGGTCAAAACAAGGAATGTTTAAGTCATTTTCTAGAATATCAAGTGCACATGCATTTGTAGTGTTACAAGCCACCAATAGTGCATCTAATTTTTTATCTTCAAAAAATGCGCAAATCTCTTTTGCAATATTCCTTATCTCTTTAAAATTTTTATTCCCAAAAGGAATTCTTTTTGTATCAGCCAAATAAAAAACCTCAACATCTTTACGCGTTTTTAGTAAAGAATTAAGGATAGTGAAACCACCTATACCACTATCGAATATACCTACTTTAAGTTTCACCCTACTTTTGAAAGATATTCAAGGATGCCTTTTGCAATTGCATAAGCTATTCTTTTCCGATGTGAAGTTTTTTCTAACCTTCTTGCATCTAATCTTCCTGTTAAAAATCCAATTTCCACAAGAGCTGCGGGCATCTTAGTATTTTTAATTACATAAAATCTACCTTGTTTAACTCCTCGATCAGGACTCCCAGGGGAAACTCTTAGAATTTGTTTTTGAATTCTTTTAGCAAGTAATCTACCTCTCCACCCTCTAAAGTAAAAAGTTTCTAACCCATTAATATCTCTTCTTTTGCCTCTTGATGCATTTGCATGAATACTCACAAAGATATTTGCATCTGTATTATTAGCAAAGGAAACTCTGGGAGGCAAATCCAAATCTACTTCATTAGATCTAGTTAACTTTACCTTGACACCTTTCTCTAAAAGTAACTTTTCAACTATTTTGGAGACCTGAAGTACGACATCTGTTTCCCTTATGCCACCAATACCTATTGCTCCTGGATCAGGTCCACCATGCCCTGGATCGATAATAACCAAAAATTTATTTTGTTTAACGTTAGGTAATTGCAGGAATTCATTATTCCTCTTTTTTATAAAACCAGAGTTTTCATTTGCTTTTATATTTATTCTTCTTTTTTTTTCAATTTGACCTTCACTAATTTTATTAAATGAATATTTTGGTTTAAATAGTTTAATTCTCCACCTATTTTGATCTAAGCCAACCATTCGCCAAGTCAAAGGGGCTAGATAAGTTTCTTTATTAAATTCAATTACCAGTCTGGTTTTACCCTGATTTGGTTTACCTAATCTAATTTCTTTTATTGGGCCATTACCTTTAATAATTCTGGGATTTTTTAATTCTCCAGGGAAATCAACCCAAAATCTATCTCCATATATTTGGTTCGCCTTCTGAAAGTATGCTTTTAAATTTGTATTTGATTTGGTTCTTAATTCTAAAACTCCATTAGTTTTTAACGCCCATGCCGCCAGATCACTTGAAGATTTAATTGGAAGTATTGAAGAATTTATAAATAAAAAAAGATATAAATAACGAAAAAGTTTCTTATTTAAAAACCTCGTCATTAGTTTGAAAATAATTTGTTTTTTCTATGTTTAAGACTTGGCATCTGTTCCCTAATTTTCTTTACTCGTTGCTTATCAGCCGGCGCTATTGCAGCCCCTTGAGTTTTTCCCGCATCAGACAAAACAGTGCCCCATGGGTCAATTACCATTGCATGACCATGACTTTGTCTTCTCCCATAATGAATCCCAGTCTGAGCTGGGGCAACTACATACGCTGTATTCTCAATCGCTCTTGCTTGTAATAGGATTTGCCAATGATCTTTTCCAGTAAATGCTGTAAAAGCTGCAGGAATCATAATTAACTCAGCACCATTCGAAGACAAATATCTATAAAGTTCAGGAAATCTAACGTCATAACAAATCGATAAACCCACCTTACATAAACCTGGGATATCTACAACAGGGGGATATTCCTCTCCAGACAAAATAGTAGAGGATTCTTTATATAAATTTCCGTCTGGTAAATCAACATCAAATAAGTGGATTTTGTCGTATTTCGCCAAAATCTGTCCATCTTTTCCAAATAGCGCTGACCTATTAAAAGTATGACTGTCATCACCTGCGGGGACAGGATAACCTCCTCCTAAAAGAAAAACTTGATATCTTTGCGACATGGTTTTGAGGAAATTTGCACACTTCATTGATAATTCAGAAGCTAATCTAAGTTTTTCATTATCTTCTCCTAAAAAAGCAAAATTCTCTGGTAATCCTATTAATTCAGCACCTCTTCTAGATGCCAATTCGATCTGTTCTTCAGCTTCAGCAAAATTTGCTTCAACATTGGAAGTACTCGTGATTTGCAATGCAGCTACCAAAAAATCAGTCAAAACATTACTCCTAGAAAACAAATATGTAAATCATGAGGCACGAATCACACCTCTTTCAACTTGAGCAGGAACAATATCTAAGCAATCAAGTTCAGAGCAACATTTAAAATCTTCTTCATAATCTCCGAGACTTGATAATCTTTTGCCATGTGTTGCTGTTTTTAAACAATTCAAGATATCATTTTTCCAAAAATCCCAGAGTGCCAAAGCAGACTGTAATTCGTCATTAAGAATATTAACTTCAAAATTACAGTTTGTTTTCAAGTATGAGGCCAAAGCACCTGCAGCTAAGGAATCCTCAAGTGAATATGTACCTTCCCAACCACTACCAAGTATTAAAACATTTTCACTTTGTAGTGAAATGATTTTTTCAGCAACTGCTCTCCTATTTAGCAGCCCCATAGCGAATAAATGTTTTGCATACTGAACTTTTTGCAAAGATTTAGTCCCATTTGTAGTGCTCATAAATAGTCTTTTACCATAAACAACTTTTTTTGTGACTGATAAAGGAGAGTTTCCTAAATCAAAGCCCTCAATTTTCTTTCCACCTCTTTCTCCAAGCATAACTCTCTCATCAGCTTGCCACTTAATTGCTGATTTTTTTAATAAATCTAAATCTGAAAAAACTTGTATTGAATCAGCTCCATTTTTTAAAGCCCAAGAAATTGTGGTTGTAGCTCTTAAAACATCAATAACCACTGCGATTTCGGGGCTTATTTCTGGAACATCATTTGCAACGTGATAATAAGTAAGATTAATGATCAAATACCTTTCTCACATTATTATAGAAAACAGTTACTTACTTTGAATATTTTTTTTTTAAAAACAAACTTATTGATAATATATATCTAATCTAAATCAATAAAGATTTCATCAAGTATTAATTTAAAAATGAATAATATCCGCACTATAGAAGGTGGAGGAAATTTAAAAGGCAAAATAAAAGTACCTGGAGATAAATCTATTTCTCATAGAGCTTTGATAATCGGAAGCATTGCTAAGGGTGAAACTACTGTTGAAGGTTTTTTACATTCTGATGATCCACTCTCAACTGCTGATTGTCTTAGGAAATTGGGTGCAAATATTCCAAAAATAAAAAAAGATGAGCCTTTTAGGATTTTAGGATTGGGGCTTAATGGATTAAAAGAGCCAAAAGAAATTCTTAATTGTGGGAATTCAGGAACCACTATGAGGTTATTAATGGGGTTATTAGCCGGTCAAGAAGGTATGAATTTCATATTAACAGGCGACAATTCTCTTAATGAGAGGCCTATGGGTAGGGTAGGAAAACCATTATCTTTGATGGGAGGCAAAATTATTGGGAGAGAAAGAGGCAACAAAGCTCCAATCTCAATAGAAGGGAAGAAACTTAAAGGATGTGTTATTGGAACTCCAGTAGCGAGTGCCCAAGTTAAATCCGCACTATTATTAGCAGGCTTAATGGCTTCTGGAACCACTTCAGTTATTGAGCCAGCATCTTCAAGAGATCATACTGAAAGAATGTTAAAAGCTTTTGGAGCCGATATAAGTATTAGAGGGGAATTAGGAAGAAATGTAGTAATTAAGTCAGGAGCCAGCTTAATCGGTCAGAGAATATTAATACCTGGAGACATAAGCTCGGCAGCCTTCTGGATGATTGCAGCATCTATTGTTCCAAATTCAGAAATTTTAATTAAAAATGTTGGATTGAACCCAACAAGAACAGGTGTTTTAAATGTGATGGATGCAATGGGCTGTAATTATGAAATTCTAGATAAGTCAATAATTGCAGGAGAGCCTATTGGATCAATTAAAGTAAAAACTGCTAAAAATTTAAGATCATTCACTATAGAGGGCGATATTCTCCCAAAACTTATAGATGAAATTCCTATTCTTACTGTAGCTGCATGTTTTTGCAATGGAGTTTCTGAAATTAAGGATGCGCAAGAATTAAGAGTTAAAGAAACAGATCGATTAAAAGTTATGGCTAGACAGTTGCGCAAATTCGGTGCAGAAATATTAGAAAAAGAGGATGGATTAATTATTAAAGGTCAATCAAAATTTAACTCTGCTGAGGTAGATAGTGAAACTGATCATCGAGTTTCAATGAGTCTTGCTATTGCTTCACTTTTAGCAAAAGGTACCTCAAGAATAATGAGAGCAGATGCATCTAGCGTTTCATATCCCACTTTTTGGGAGGATCTTGCCAAACTAACTAACTAACTCAAATTTTTTTGTCTGAATTAATAGAAGTTTTAACAAAAGATGGGAGTTACTCTTTGAGAAGTGTATTTTTCCAAGAGAATTTCCATAGCTTATTGGGAGCATTAGAAGAAACAAAAAAAAAGTTTACAGCTCCTTCTGATCTTCAAAGATTTAAGGGCAAATCTCTTAATGTTTTGGATATCTGTTTTGGTTTAGGATACAATTCTGCTTCTTTATTAGATAAATTAATTAAACAAAAATCCTATTTAAATTGGTATGCTTTGGAGATTGATAAAATGCCCCTTGATTATGCGCTCAAAAACAAATCTTTCCTGAAATTATGGGACCCAAAAGTTAAAAAGATTTTTGAATCATTGTACCTAAACAATTACTTTGAAGATCAATTTTTTAAATGTAAAATTTTATGGGGTGATGCTAGAGAAAAAATTAATATTATTCCTTCAGCTTTTAAATTCGATTTAATTTATTTGGATGGTTTTTCTCCGCAAAAATGCCCGCAAGTTTGGACAATTGAATTTTTATCTAGAGTAACAGAAAAGCTAAATCCTCAAGGATATTTCATAACGTATTCGTCTTCAGCGGCAGTAAGAAAGACATTGAGAGATCTTGGCTTAGAAATTTTTACTATTAAACCAAGTTTTAAAAACAGATCGTTTTGGAGTCAGGGAACTGTCGCAGTAGCAAAATTTGATAAAAATAAATTCAAATCCAATTTAAATTTTGAAAGGTTATCTGTTATGGAAGAGGAACATCTTTTAACTAAAGCTAGTATTCCTTATAGAGATAAAGATTTAAACTTAAGTAAAGACGATATAATTCGAGAAAGATTAAAGGAGCAATTATTCTCAAATCTAGTTTCTACAAAGAAATGGAGAGAGAAGTGGGGCATGACGAAGTCGGGCTTCAAGAGTTAGATTTATATATAAATATATATATCCAAAAAAATATGCTAAGTGTTGCGATATTGGCTGCAGGAAAGGGCACTAGGATGGAAAGCTCAATACCAAAGGTTTTACACAAAATTTCTGGCAAAAGTCTTTTGCAGAGAGTAATTGATTCATGTGTTGAATTAAATCCTGAACAAATTTTCGTAATTACTGGACACAAATCAAAAGAAGTACAAGAGTCAATACCAGATAATAAAAAAATCCAATTTATTATTCAAGAACCTCAATCAGGGACTGGGCATGCTATCCAAGTACTTTGTAGAGAAGTAAAAAAAAATGAAGGAAAACTTTTGATACTTAATGGTGATGTACCCCTTATCAAACCTGAGACTCTAAATAAGCTTTTAAAATTACATAATTCAAAAAATGCAGATGTTTCTTTAATAACAACGAAGAAAAAAAATCCTCATGGGTATGGCAGAGTTTTTTTGAAGGAGGATTTTATAGAGAGAATCGTTGAAGAAAAAGATTGTAATAAAAAAGAACGACTTAATTTATTAATAAACGCAGGTGTTTACTGTTTTAACTGGGAAAAATTATCAAAAATAATAAGTACTTTGGAAAACAACAATACGCAGAAAGAAATTTACTTAACAGATACAGTATCTTTGCTAAAGAATTCTTTGAGCCTGGAAATAGAAGATAACGGAGAACTTCAAGGAATTAACAATAGAATACAACTAGCAAAATGCGAAGAAATTAATCAGAATTCAATAAAAGAAAAACATATGCTTAATGGCGTAACATTTATAAATAAAGCAAGTTGTTCAATTAGCGAAGAAGCGGAGATTGGCAAGGATGTAACCATAGAAGCAAATACTCATATAAGAGGAAGTACCAAAATATTTAATAATTGCATTATTGGCCCAAATACATTTATTGAAAATTCCAAGATAGGATTATGTTGTGAAATCTCAAATTCCACTGTTTATGATTCCAAGATAATGGATCATATAAAAATTGGTCCTTACAGTCATATAAGACCTCAGTCAACAATATCTTCTGGCAGTAAGATAGGTAATTTTGTTGAAATAAAAAACAGTCAACTTGAGGAAGAATCAAAAGTAAATCATCTAAGTTATATTGGCGATTCTATTATTGGAAGATCTACAAATATAGGTGCGGGGACTATTACTGCAAATTTTGATGGTCAGACAAAACATCAAACAAAAATTGGTAAGAATTCTAATATTGGAGCAAATACGGTTTTTGTAGCGCCTATTAATCTTGGGGAATCAGTAACAACAGGAGCTGGTTCAGTAATTACCAAAAACTCTAGAGATAATTCATTAGCAATCTCAAGAACCAAGCAAGTAAATATAGAAAATTGGAAAAAAAAGAAACCTAAATCTAATTGATTAAAGGAATAATTTTTTCAAGATGCCAATATCTACTCCCTTTAATCAAAATAGAATCGCCTTTTTTTGTAGATTTGTTTATCTCTTTAGGTACATCATTTATATTATTTAGTACTAAAAATTTTTTCTTATCTTTTAAGTAATTCGAGTAGAATTCGACATTTTTTTTATCACAAATAAATACACATTTTTCTATAACTGAATTATTTATTAAACGGAATATCTCCTTGTGGTATTTTTCAGATTCTTTTCCCAATTCTTGCATACTTCCAAATATAAAAAAGTGATTTCTCGGTTTTTCTAGCAAGTTTTCTATACATGCTTTTACTGATTCTGGGGAGGCATTATATGATTCATCATATATTGTCGTTTTAACTGATTTAAGAATTTTATTCCTTCCTTCTAAATTTGCAAAATCAAACTTATTGAAATTTGCAAACTCCACGCCTAACTCTTTTGCGACGGCATAAGCAAATAAGAAATTTGAAGCATTGTGAAATCCGTTAAATGAAATTTGAAAGGTATTTTCTTCTATTAAAATTGTTTTGTTTGATGGGTTATAAAATCCTCCAAGATTATCATCTTTCTTAAAACTCTTCTTTTGATTTTCTATATTAAATAATTCTACTTTTATTACTCTTCCTTTCCAATATTTTTTTAAAGTTTCCTCGAGAAATAAATCATTTGCTGGGATTATTACTACTCCTTTAGGGTTTAAAAACTTACAAATTTCACACTTTGCATAAGTAATATTCTTTTTCGAGCCTAATAATCCAATATGGGCCGTCCCAATATTAGTAATAACTGCTATGTCGGGTTCACTATATTTAGATAAATTTTCAATCTGCCTAAGACCTCTCATCCCCATCTCAAGGACTAAAACTTTATCTTTTACATCTGTATCAAGGATAGTTAGACCCACACCAATTTCATTATTGAAATTTGCATGGGATATTTTTATTTTTCCAAGTTTCTTTAAAACCTCACCAATCATTTGTTTTGTTGTTGTTTTCCCCACTGAACCTGTTATTGCAACTATGGGGACATTCAATTTTTTTCTTTTAAGCAATGTTAATTTTTGAAATGCCTCTAAAGTGTCATTTACAACCCAACAAGGGAAATCACTTGGAAGTAATTTCTCCATACCTTCTTTAATAACTACTGATTTAACTCCTTTATTTAAAACCTCAGGAAGAAAACTATGTCCGTCAAAATTTGTACCCTTGATAGCTATAAAAAGATCATTTTTTAAAAAATTTCTACTATCAATACTTATATTTTTAAAATTCAATAGATCTTTTTTTCCTTCTTCTAGATTTTTAATTTGACCCAAAACTTCGTTTAATTCTGATAAAGAGAATTCCATTAAAAAATTAAGTCATATTTTTTTTAAAGATGGATCAGCAGATTGTCCGTAGGAAAATTTTTCAACTTCAGCTACATCTGGTGATGGTTCTTTCATTCCGCAAACATCTTTATACATTATTTCATATTCTAAAGCTGATCTTTGCCAACTGAACTCTTGGCTCATAGCTCTTTTTTGTAGTAATTCCCAACTATTTTTATGCCTAAAGGCCTCCCATGACCTTACTAAAGAAGTATAGAAATCTATAGGTTCAAAGCGATCAAAGCAAAACCCAGTACCTTTATTATTTTCTGGATCATGAGGTAAAACTGTGTCAACTAGACCTCCAACTCGCCTTACAATTGGAATAGAGCCATACCTCATGGCAAGGAGTTGACTAATACCACAAGGTTCGAATCTACTTGGCATTAAGAATGCATCAGAACCACCATATATAAGTCTTGATAAAGATTCATCATAAGTAAGGAATACTGAAAATCTTCCTGGGTAATCTAATGCCAGTTGCCATAATCCTGACTCTAAGTATCTATCTCCAGTTCCTAAAACAGCTATTTGCGAATCTGTATATGCTAGAAGTCTTCTTGAAACTTGTAAAAGCAAGTCAACTCCTTTTTGATCAACCAGTCTACTAACCATACCCAAAAGATATTTTTTAGTATTAACTTCAAGACCCATTTCTCTCTGAAGAATTTTCTTATTTTCTTTCCTTTTTTCTAAATTCTTAATACTAAATTTTGCGGGCAAAATTTTATCTTTAGCTGGATTCCATTCATCTAGATCTATACCATTTAGTATACCTCTCAATTTACCTGATATGTAATTAAGTAATCCTTCAAGACTTTCCCCATATTCATGGGTTTTAATTTCATCTGCATAAGTTGGAGAGACAGCATTTACTCTATCTGCATACAACATGGCCGCAGCCATTGTGTGGTCTCCATGCATATACCAAGGACACCAAGTCATTTTTTCTAGTTTCCATCTCCAAGGACCTTGATATTTTAAATTATGAATTGTAAAAACAGTACTAATTTCAGGATCCTGATGCATCCATACTGGAATCATTCCTGTATGCCAATCATGGCAATGAAGAACTTGAGGTTTCCAACAATTCCAAGCGAATTCTGCAGTGGCACTTGCGAAAAATGTAAAGCGCCAATCCTCATTCTCTCCTCCATATATTTGATCAGAGTCAAATGTTGGATGACCAACTAGATAAATCACATAATTATGTATTGAATGTTTTGCTTCATACACAGCAAAATCAGTCCCCATTGTATTTGCTCTGAAGACTGGTTCATTCGAAACCTTTAAAAGACTCCACAATTTTCCATAGCCTGGAATTATAACTCTTACATCATGACCAAGTTTGATCAAAGATGGGGGCAACGAACCAACCACATCTCCCATACCTCCAACTTTGATCATTGGAGCACATTCAGCAGCGGCAAGAAGAATTCTCATTGATATTTATTTATAAAGTTCTTTTGAAAAAGTCACCTAGGGAGTCCACTTATAGTCAGAAAAATCAGGTGGGCGTTTTTCAAGAAAGGCATCTCTACCTTCTTGAGCTTCTTTAGTCGAATAAAATAATTGAGTTGTGTATCCAGATAATTCCTGAATACCGGCAATCCCATCATTCTCCGCATTGAATGAAGCTTTAAGAATACGAATAGCAGATGGACTATTTCGTAAAATCTCTCTTGCCCAGATTACACCCTCAGCTTCTAATTCTTCAATCTTTGTAATTGCATTTATCAAGCCCATATCAAGAGCCTCCTTAGAATTATATTTTCTACATAAAAACCAAATTTCTTTTGCTTTTCTTTGACCAACAATTCTGGCCAAATAACTCGATCCAAATCCTGCATCAAAGCTACCAACTCTTGGACCTGTTTGACCAAATATTGCATTTTCAGAAGCAATACTGAGATCACAAATTAAATGAAGAACTTGGCCTCCTCCAATTGCGAATCCAGGAACTAAGGCGATAACTATTTTAGGCAAACTTCTTATTAATCTTTGAAGTTCAAGTACATTTAATCTCTGTTTCCCTTCATCATTTTCATATCCATTTTCGCCTCTAACACTCTGATCACCTCCAGAGCAAAAAGAATAAATACCTTTCTTATCAGGTCCTGCACCTGTAAGAAGAACTACCCCAATAGTTTCATCATTTCTCGCAATATTAAATGCACTAATAAGTTCATCAACAGTTTTTGGTCTAAATGCATTTCTTTTTTCAGGCCTGTTAATAGCTATTCTCGCAATTCCCTCCTCTGATTTATGAAACAATATATCCTCATAAGATTTATATTGTGACCAATTTAAAGTTGATTTACCTGGTAAAACTTTCATGAATCCTAGTTATCCAAAATAGAAAAAAAATAAAATTTAACTGCCAACTATTTTTTCTAGAAGAGCATTTTTTTCACTAATTTCATTTTCTGGATCAATATCAACTTTAATTATTACAGATTTCGGGATAGAAATGCTCCATTCGAATGCCTCTCGTAATTTTTTAAAATTTGTCACACTTTTAAACTTTACTTGATAGCCATCTGCTAGTTTTGCCCAGTTTATTTCTTTTGGCATAAGAAATAGTTTTTTTAATTCATCCTCTTTTAGATTTTTTTTATAAATACGATTAAATATATTTCCACCGTAATTATTTATTAGAAGTATTGTTAAATTAAGATCGATTGCATTTTCAATAAGCCAGCCATTTATATCATGAACAAAAGCCAAATCACCTGTTACGAGAAGTAGAGGATTTTTTATTCTAGTAATTCCTAATGCGAGAGATAAAGTGCCGTCTATTCCAGAAGCACCTCTAAAGCTAAAACAATTTCTTGTCAAAGTACCATTCTCAGAAAATGTAAGCCAATCTCTGATTGGGCTACTCGCAGAAAGCATAATAGGATTTTTAGCTGGCCACATTTTTGGAACAAGATTCGCAAGTTTATACTCAGAAATTTGATTATTAAAAGTAATTTTCTCTTTCAAAATTTCTTTAATCTGCTCGCCTTCCTCTATTAGATTTAAAGCCATCTGAGTAAGAGCCTTTTTATTTTTTTCGGTAATTGATAATTCTTCTAATAATAGAGTAGTAAAATTTGATAGCCCAAAATCATATTCAAATGATTTTTTTATAGGGTCCAATTTTCTATGGTTTTTTTCTTTTATAAGAATTTGTATCCCTTCAAAGTTTATTAAAAACTCCTCCAAATCAATTGAGGATGACATAGGGCCAAGTCTCAAAAGTTGATGGCAATTTATTGAATTTTTATTTTTTCTTAAGACTAATTCCCAATTCACAACTAATCCTCTCAAATCAGAATAAACTCCTGAAACAGGATCAGCAAATACTGGCCAACCAGTAATTTCTTGTAATCGTTCTAAAGATTTGTTGAAAGAAGTTAAATCATTTATGGAACCTTGATAGGGACCTACCAAAATAATGCCTGATTCATCTAAATTTAAACTTTTTGAAATTTCTAAGAATCTGTTTTTATCAGACTTTATTTCAACTTCATGCAATATATATTTTTTCTTTATATAAATTCTTTCAAAAACCTCTAAAACATTTTTTTTATTCAAAAATGAAATATCTAAAGGCTTATCAATAGGTATATTTAAATGAATAGGACCAGGGAACGTAGCTATTTGTTTCTCAGTAATTCGAACTAAATTCAAGATTTCATTTTCTTGTGTTTCATGAAGTCCATTTAGATTTGTACTTAAAACTCTTCTGCAGACTGAACTCAAAAAATCTTCTTGATTTACTGTTTGATTAGCACCACAATTTTTTAATCTTAAAGGTCTATCAGCAGTAAGAAATATAATACCTTTACAAGATCGGTCTGCCTCAACTGCTGCTGGCAATAAGTTACTTACAGCCGTCCCAGAAGTGGTAATAACTAAAGAAAGATTACCGGATGCAGCAGAAATCCCAAGAGAGTGGAATCCCGCAGATCTCTCATCTATAGAATTAAAAATATTTACCAGTCCTAATTTATTTAGTTCTCCAGCAGCTATTGCTAAAGGTGCTGATCTACTTCCAGGACATAGTATTAAATTCTGAACTCCTATTTTTATAAGAAGATTCAAAAGTTGTAAACTTCTAAGAAAATTTTTGCATTCAATAGATGATGTCATAATTTATATAAATGCATTGTGATTTTCCTTATAACTGAATTAAATAAAAAATGTCTTCAACTCAAGAAAGAAGAAATTCAATACTAAAGGATTTAAAAAATCTTTTAATCTGGATATCTATAGCTTTAATTATACGATGGCAAGTTATAGAACCAAGATGGATCCCATCCGGTTCAATGCTTCCAACTCTTCAAATACAAGATAAAATTCTTGTTGAGAAATTAACTCCCAAAATAACATCCAAATCAAATCTTTCAAAATTAAAAAATAAAATAGTTGTTTTTAACGTTCCTGAACAATTAATTAATGCTGGTTATGAAGCGGATACTGCACTAATAAAAAGAGTAATTGGAATACCTGGAGACAAGGTAGAAGTAAGAGACGGTAACCTTTATTTAAATGATATCGCTCAAATAAATTACGTTTTTGACAAAAATATTAATTATTCTACAGGTCCTTTTATTGTCCCAGAAGAGTCATTATGGGTAATGGGAGATAATAGAAATAACAGTATGGACTCACATATTTGGGGATTTTTACCCTATGAAAAGGTTATTGGCAAAGCAATTTTTAGATATTGGCCGTTTAATAAAATTGGACCTATTCGGTTCCCTACCCTTAATAATTTAGATTAATGGGTACGTGATGTTGTAGGGTTTTTATATCTTGAAGATGTAGAAATGTTTAATCCAGAATTTCTTGCTACTGAAAATAATGATCCAAACGATGAGAATGATTTAATCCAATATTTACAAAAACAATCTCCAGAAGTTATGCAAAGAGTAGCAAAATCAGCTAGTGAAGATATTCAAGAAATTATTAGACATAATGTTCAGGGTCTTCTTGGAATGCTTCCTTCAGATCAATTTGATGTAAAAATAACATCTTCAAAAGACAATATTGCTAATTTATTATCTTCTGCAATGATGACAGGATATTTCTTAAGACAAATGGAGCAAAGAAAAGAGCTGGAACAAACTCTTAAAAATGATGAAAATATGTCTATTGAAGAATAATAGTTTTTAAAGATTTACTTCCTCAGGAATTATTCCTAGTTCAAACAACTTTTTATATAAACCCATCAAAAATTTATTATCCTCAGGAAGTTTGTCCCACTTTTGGGAATTAATTTCATTAATTAATTTTTGACAATCTTCTATTGTAAATTTTAAAGGTGCCGTAAAATGAGCTGGAATTAAATATTCCATATCTTCAAAAGACTTAATATTTTCTAACCATTTAAGTAAAACTTCTTTTGAACGCGGAAAAATTAATTTTTGTAAAACCGGTGCAATTTGAATCTTAGGAGTATCTTGACCCATTATTTCAACAAGAGAGGATTCCCAATCTTCTTCCCATAAAAAGGGATAAATGCCAAAATGAGATTTCCAATTTCTAAGATCTTTTTTGAATGAATACTTAAATATTTTTTTTAAAGTTGGAATATTTAATTTACCTGGTTTTAAAAAAGATGAAAATAAGACTAACCTTTTCCATCCTTTTTTTCTTTGTTCGATGGAATCAATCAAAGGTTCGTCTCCTCTCTCTCTAGAATGAAAAAGAAGTGGAGTTGGATCAAAATTAAATATCTCAGGTGGTGTTGAGTCTATTCCAACTATTGCATCTGTTACATGAAGAGTTTTTGTAGGATAATGGAAACAGCTTATCTCCTGATATCTTCCAATTCCTAAATTCAATGGGCCTAATGAAGACCATTTAAAGGAGTTTGTGTGTGGAGTACCTTCCTCAAACATTATTCTTGATCTTTTTGATGGAATTCCTAAAAAATCTAGTGGTAAATTTATGGGAAAACTCCATTGTCCAGGACAAAGCCAAATTTCTGCATCTTTAAAAATTCTTGAAAGAGCTGGCAGTCCGATTTTATGTTCTAGCCCAGAGGCACTCGGTAGAATTATTGTTTTTACTTTGCCGTGAATCGTAATTAATTTTTCCAATTCATTTATTAATTCTTTTGTCGGAGGCAGTGGATTTATTAGCATCAATCCATTATCAACCTTTATAACCGTCATTCTTATTGGAACCGCAACATAATAGAGTCCCTGTATTTGTTCCAAGGACCATATTTGATCAGGAATTAATTCTCTTACAATTGTTTTCTTTTTCCCATAAGGATATAAGGGGAATAATGGCCACCAATTCCACTTTTTATTTAGGGTTTCTTCGACTACTATCATTTAAACCCAGCAAATAATTTCTTTAACTTAAATATTCCGTATCTTGGAGCGAATAAAAAAGCGAATAAAAATATAAAAGTTTGTGCCAAGACAATTGATCCACCTGTTTCAAGATCAAACCAAAAACTAACATAGATTCCTATTAGGCTTGAAATAATTGCACTCAATACTGAAATTACTGTCATATTATCAAACTTATCCGTAAGTAAATATGCTGTAGCCCCTGGTGTAATCAACATTGCAACTACCAAAATAATTCCAACAGACTGCAAGCCTACAACAGCTGCTAAAGATAAGCATGTGAGGAGTAAATAATGAAGAAAAAATACGTTAATCCCAACTGTTTTTGCATGTCTTGGATCAAAACAATAAAGCATTAAATCTTTTCTAAAAATTGATAAAAGGATAACTACCAATAAAGAAATTAATATAGTTTGTTTTACATCTGAAAGTGATATTCCTAATGGACTACCAAAAAGAATAGAGTGCAGATCAATATTACTTTTAATCTTAGAAACCAATACGATTCCAAGAGCGAAAAACCCAGTAAATACCAACCCAATAACAGTATCTTCCTTAACTCTAGATTTCTGCTTAATAAACCCTATCAATGCTACAGAACCAACTCCGAAAATAAATGCCCCTAATGAGAAAGGAAGACCTAATGCATAAGCAACCACAACACCAGGCATTACTGAATGTGACACTGCATCTCCCATTAAAGCCCATCCTTTAAGAGTCAAATAACTTGATAGGAAACCACAAACAGCTGCAACTAATGAACTCATAAGAAGTGCTTTTCTCATAAAGTCATGAGTTAAAGGATCTGTTATGAACGAATCTAAAGTTAAAAAAGAACAGAGCTCCATATAATTTAAAATTTAGGATTCAGGGCCAAACAAGAAATCAGGTGAGATACCTCCAAAAGTGGTTGTAATATTTTCAGGGGTAAACACTTCAGAGGTCTCGCCATAAGCTACAACAGTTTTATTTATTAAAAGAACCAAATCACAAAATTCACGGACATGAATCATATCGTGCGTAGATAATAATATAGTTTTCCCCTCATTTTTAAATTGGATAAATAATTCCGAGATAAGTTTCTCAGTTCTTATATCAACACCTGAAAAAGGCTCATCAAGAAGTAATATTGACGCTCTTTGCGCAATTGCTCTAGCTAAAAAAGTTCGTTTTCTCTGACCTCCGGATAAGTTTCCAATAGGTGTAGATAAATGATCACTAAGATCAACTCTCTCAATAGCATCTTTAACCGCCTGAACATCAGACTCTCTAGGACTCCTAAAAATATTCATCGAACCATATCTTCCCATCATCACTACATCCCAAACACTTATTGGAAATTGACTATCAATTCCCTCATTTTGAGGAACATAAGCGATTGTCTGATCTTTTTGAGCAGATCTTACAGACTCTCCATTAATTCTAATTTTTCCCTTTGAGATATTTACAAAGCCAGTTAAAGCATTAAAAAAAGTTGTTTTACCAGCCCCGTTCATCCCTACTAACCCACAAATCTGACCAGGTTTCAATCTTAAATTGGCATCATACAAAGCCACCTTGCCGTTGTAATCTACGCAAATATTCTCTGCATCAATCCTAAAGTTTTGATAATTCATTGTTTCCATACTTCAAAAAAGCCCTTTTTTAATCAAATCCAAATTATGCTCAAGCATTTTTATATAGGAACTAGCAGGCCCACTATCATCAGATAATGAATCAACAAAAAGATTCCCTCCAAAATTAGCCCCAGTTTCGTTTGCAACAACCATTTGAGATTCGTTACTTACAGTACTTTCGCAAAATACAGATGGGACACTTTTTTCTTTAACTAGTGAGATTGTTCTTGTCATTCTTTTGGGAGTAATTTGACTCTCAGCATTAACTGGCCACAAATAAACTTCCTCTAATCCATAATCATTTGCTAAATATGAAAAAGCACCTTCACAACTTACTAGATACCTCCTATCTTTATTTAAGTTATTAATAAAAAGTGAGAATTGTTTATCTATTTTAGAGAGTTTTTCTTTA
This sequence comes from Prochlorococcus sp. AH-716-I09, assembly GCA_028409275.1. GTDB lineage: Bacteria > Cyanobacteriota > Cyanobacteriia > PCC-6307 > Cyanobiaceae > Prochlorococcus_A. The sequence continues at coordinate 36,713 of JAOOML010000003.1, forward strand.
TAAATTTTTCCATTTTCTTCAAATAATGTCCTTTTGGATGGCCTCAATTCTGATAAAGAATCCACAATAATATCTACGTATAGGATCCCTCTTTTTGGAGAAATCCAGGCATGAGGATTGGGTTTCCCTTTATAAAAATCTTCACTGATAAAAATAGGATCTAAATCTTCCGCGACAGTAATTCTTCTAACTTTTAAATTTGAAACAAATTTTTCAGCCCATAATTCAAATCCAAATCCATTATCAATAAAAACAAAAGCACTAGAGGCATTTACCAAATCGCTTGGAGTTGGTTGGTAGCCATGAACTTCAACTCCAGGTTTCGTTATTGATCTAACAATAAAATCATCTTTAGCAACATTGCTAATTATGTCCGCCAAAACAGTGAAACTTGCCAGTATTACTTCTTTAGTTTCATTTTTGTTTGATATTCTCTTACATGAGCCTGAAGCAAGAGAAAGCAGGAGTAACAAACTTAAAAAAAGAATATTTTTTCTCATATTTTAAATTAATCCTTAGATTATGAACTAAAAGATAGTTTCATAAGTGGTTTTCTAAGATCAGAAATAAATCCTTTCCAATTTATTTTTTCTTTTTCAAAAGCTTTTTCAACAATTTTCTCAGAATTTTTCTTTATAAAATCCAAATCAGGTTCTTCTACTCCTTTTGTAATTGCCATAAAATCAGCCAAAGAACTTGATACTACTCTTGTTAAATAAGCAGCACTGACAGCCTGAAATGTTCCAGAGACAAGCCAATTTGGGCCATGTAATTTTGTTATACCTATTAGAGTCTGTCCACTCCATTCGATAACTCCCTGAGCAATTGCAGTCTTTAAAATCTCTTTAGATACTTTATCTAAAATTTCAGGAGACCAATTACATCCCCATATAGACTTAATTTCTTTAATCATTAATGAATTTAGTACTGTCATTGCCATAACATCAATTGATGGGATAGGAGATAAAAAAACAGTTGACGCGACAAGAATTTGATTTTTTCTTTGTATACCTTTTAACTGCATTCTTCTTATCCCTTCAATTTCAGATTGCCAGGCAATATGAAGTTCTTTCAAAAGCCTTTTTTTTGTATTTTCAATATTTTTAGATGAGCTTATGAAAAATTTCCTTAACGAAAAAGGTATATTTGTTATTTCATTCTTATTCACATCAAAAGTAATAACTTTATTTATAAAGTCTCTTGAAATTTGAGACTTTAGGTCTTCTATCTGATTTTTGGCTTCTATTTCGTTGGAAGTTAAAGCCACCAACCAGACTGACATATTTTTGGGAAACTTTTCCAGCCATAAAAAATCATTTGCCGACAAAGGCAAGTTTATAAAATACAAGATTGCATCACTCTTCAAAGCTTCTTCTGGAATAACTTGAGAAGAATTGTATTTAGGCAGTTTTTCGTAAAAATCAAAGTCAAACTTATCTGCTTTAAAATGACTTTTCAAAACAGACTGATAACTTTGAAAATCTTTTTGTCCAATGCAACTTATTTTTTCATTTTCACATCTATTAAGAATCGATTCAAGTATTTTTTGTCTTTTTGAATTCTGTTTTTCTAATTCATTTGTTGCTTCAAGTTCTTCAAAAAAATTTAAATCTTCATTACATAGATTTATCCAGCCATCTAAATTATTTGGCTCATTAAATTTAGGCTTATCATTCTTTAAGTAAAAATATCCCCCCAAACACAACGCAAAAAAGCCTATTGAGCCGCCTGCAAAATGAATTAAGTCACTAACAAACCATTCCCCAAATCCTAACAATAAAAGAATAACGAGAAGATTTTTTTTTGGAAACTTTATGAAATCCTTTAAAAGGGTGTCTTTACTAATATCAAACACAATACTTTATTTTTCTAATTTTATTTTAATGCAAGTTGTGAATGAGAAAAGCAAAATTTCATAAGTCGTTAATCAAAAGATAAAAATTTAAGGCTTTAAAAAAGACTTATTGCATAACAAGATGCTAAGTTAATAGACTATTTAAATAACTTAAGAAACATCAAGATGTCTAATTCAAATTTCAGCAATAATCCTGGACAAGAAAATTACAGAGGTCGTTCCAACAATGAAAGATCTAATTTCAGAGATAGATCTGGCGGAAGAAGAGATGGAGGAGGATTTCGCATAAGATTGAGTGATAACGAAATGAAAGCTGTTAAATCAATACAAGAGACCTTTCAATTGAGATCTACCGTTGCAGTTCTGGGTTTCTCTGTTAGAACACTTAGCGAAATGATCAAAGACAAAAAATTGATTGAATCAATCACAGAATATGCAAAAAACAATAAAAACTCTTCTCCGAATAGACAATTACAAAATCCTCATGAAGAAAATACAAATACAGCTCCTGACCCTTTTGCAAGACCTGTAAAAAGTACATCATCTGAAGAGATCCAATCTAGCGAAGTAGAAGAGGATGGCAAATAAAAAAAGAATTCTTTCGGGAGTTCAACCAACTGGTGATTTACATATTGGGAATTGGCTTGGGGCCATTAATAATTGGGTTACGCTTCAAGAGCAATATGAAACATTTCTATGTGTAGTTGATTTGCACGCAATTACAGCTTCATATAATCCTAAAGAATTATCTCAGAACACTATCTCTACTGCGGCTTTGTACGTCGCTTGTGGGATAGATCCCAATATATGCTCAATTTTTGTCCAAAGTCAGATTTCTGCACATTCAGAACTTTGTTGGATTTTAAATTGCATGACTCCTATAAATTGGATGGAAAGAATGATTCAATTCAAGGAAAAATCCATACAACAGGGAAATAATGTATCCATTGGATTATTTGACTATCCGATCCTAATGGCTGCAGACATTCTTTTATATGACGCTGACTTTGTACCAGTAGGTGAGGATCAAAAACAACATCTTGAACTTGCCAGAGATATTGCACAACAAAGAATTAATGCGAGATTTAGTAAGGATAAAAATATTTTAAAAATCCCTCAACCTATAATCATTAAAAATGGGTCCAAAATAATGAGTTTGATTGATGGTTCAAAAAAGATGAGCAAAAGTGATCCTAATGAGAGTAGTCGCATTAACTTATTAGATCCTCCTGAACTAATAACAAAAAAAATAAAAAGGGCAAAAAGTGACAGTTCTATTGGAATAGAATTTAACAACCCTGAGAGGCCAGAATCTAAAAATCTTTTGATGATTTATTCAATATTGTCGGGCAAAGAAATTTCTCAATGTGAAAAGGAATTCTCAGAGACTGGATGGGGGACATTTAAAAAATTAATTACTGAACAACTTATTGATTCACTAGAACCTATTCAGCAAAAATATAAATTATTAATTAATGATCCCTATCAATTAAATAAAATTCTTGATGAAGGGAAGCGAAAAGCTGAAGATTTAGCAAATCAGACTTTAAAAAGAGTTAAATCAAAATTGGGATTCTTTGAAATGGAGAAATAAATTATGCCAATAATTACTTTGCCTGATGGTTCAAAAAAGGTTTTCGAAAAATCTGTAACTATTCTACAAATTGCCGGGAGTATAGGCTCTGGATTAGCTAAAGCAACAATTGCTGGAAAAGTAAATGATGTTCTTCTTGATGCAACTATTCCTATAAATACAGATTCCAAAGTTGTAATCATCACATCAAAAGATAAAGAAGGAATTGAAATAATAAGACATTCCTTTGCTCACCTTATTGGTCATGCAGTTAAACAAATTTACCCTAATATTAAAATGGCGATTGGGCCTGTAATTGAAGATGGTTTTTATTACGATATTTTTTCTGAATACAGATTTACTCCTGAAGATTTAATAAAAATCGAAAATAGAATTAATAAATTAATAAAAACAAACTATGACGTTGAAATTTTACAAGTTTCTAAAGAAGAGGCTATTAAAACTTTTAAAGAAAGAGATGAGACTTTTAAATTAAGAATAATTGAAGAAATTCCTGAAGAAGGTCTCATTAATTTATACAAGCACGAAGAATATATCGACATGTGTAGAGGGCCTCACGTTCCTAACACTAGACATTTGAGACACTTTAAATTACTTAAATTATCAGGTTCATATTGGAGAGGTAATAGTGAGAATGAATCATTACAGAGAATATATGGAACTGCATGGGCAAAAGAAAAAGAACTCAATGACTACTTAACAAGAATTGAAGAAGCGGAAAAAAGGGATCATAGAAAACTCGGTAAAAAACATTCACTATTCCATATACAAGAAGAATCTCCAGGAATGATT
>JAOOML010000030.1 GCA_028409275.1 Prochlorococcus sp. AH-716-I09
TTTTTATCAACATAAGAAATTAGAAATGCTTAATTATATTAAGGATTCACTTGAAAGAAAAATCGCCTCTGTTAAAGCTTCTATAGAAGTTTTAGAAAGCCAAATAAGCAGGGATAAAAAAGTTGAAGTAAGTAACTAGTATTCAAACAAAACTCTCTAGAAGTTTTTCAGGGCCAAATTTCTTTAAATAATTAATATTTGATTTTTCAGTTACTAATAGATATCCTGCAAACCCTAAACCGTTAATACTGAATCCATGAATATGATCATTTTTTCTCTTTATGATAGCGATCCATTTATTAGTTATTAAAATATTATAAGGATGTATTGGTTTCTTATCACTAATAGGGTCGCCAAGTCCTAATTTCTTGCATAATTCTAAATAAAATTCAAAAAGAGATGATGAATTTTCTAAAAAATTAAATTTAGATACGATAATATTTTTTTTAAGCTTACTATTTATATCTTGATAGGAATTCATTTCTAAAAACCACTTTTCTCTTGGGCATGAAATCTCACATCTAGATCTACGCAGAAGTTGAAAATGCCTGTGAGGTTGACTTGCACCCGCAATTGGAGAACTATTGAAAAACCATAATCCACTAGTATCTTTATTAACTTCTTGGATCGCTCTCCAATCTTTAATATCTAACCATCCATTTTGAGGTTTCCATTCATTTGTAATCAGTAAAATATGTCCTTTTTGTACAGGGTACTTATTTAATATTAATTGATGATTATCACCAATTTTATCAATTTCTAGGATCTTTTCCCATGGACAAAATGGGTTTTGCTTAGGACCATAAATTTTTTTTTTATTAAATTTTGAAGTATCGAGTTTCCTAATTATGAAGTCGTCTTTTTCATATAAATCGCTTGTAATAATATCAGTTTTGAGAGGATATAATGATTCATCATCAATTGATAATCGAGTTTGCTTTAGTGCTTTTTTCCAATATATTTCTAAACTCATTTAAAAAAAATTATCATAATCATTCTAAAAAAAATAATAAATTTGTAATTACTTTTTATTAAATTGATATTCTTTTAATTTTTCTAGAGGTACTGATTCTAAGACTACAATATTTGTTGATTCTAATATAACTTTTGGTGCAAGACCGTCTAATAATGCTTGCTTCCATCTATCAAGACAAATACACCAATGATCACCATCTTTTAGTCCTGGGAAGGAATAAATAGGCATGGGAGTTATTAAATCATTACCTTGTGATTTACTATATTTCAGGAAATTATCATCCATGACACAACATATAGAATGATTCCCTCCATCATTTTTGTCATAATTGCAAAATCCATCTCTGAACCAGCCTGTCATAGGTGAGCAACTACAAACCTCAATTTTTTTTCCTAGGACATTTAATTGATCTTGATTATTTATGGTCATAGAATTTTTTAATAATAATAAAACACCAACATTTCTTTAAAAAAGGTTGACGAGTATGGGGGGTAAGGAGGTAATAATTCTAATAAGGTTTTTTTCATTATGGATTGGGACTTTACTGAAAACATAGCATTTAAAGCTCTTTATGATGCTTTTAAAGATAGTGATGAAACTTCCGCACTAGAATTTTTATCTAGTGAAGGTGCTTCATATTATCTTGAGTTAACTCAGGACGCTGCGGGTGAGGGACTTGATCTGGGTGACAATCAAACGATGGGAGAACTACAGGAAGAAATTATTGAATATTTAGAAAACAACTAACGATTTATCTTAAGCGCTGAAATATTTAGCTTTTGAGTGTAGCGAAATGATAGCTGTAGTACTTTGTTCTGGATGAAGTTGTTCAGATTCATCCATGGTCAAGTTTATTCTTTTTGCATCCAACAATGATAATTGTATGTTTGAATCAGATACTTTTGGACATGCAGGATATCCAAAAGAATATCTAGCTCCTCTATATTTTTGAGCTAGTATTTCTCTATTTTTGTCTGGTTCTTCAGTACTAAAACCACATTCAATACGAATTAATGCATGGACATACTCAGCTAGAGCTTCTGCTAATTGCACTGTAAGTCCATGGAATAATAAATAATCGCTATATTTATCTTCTTTAAATAATTTTTGAGAATATTTACTAGCAATATCACCCATCGTTACAGCCTGCATAGGAAATATATCTATCGGTTTATCATTTTTTAAATCACAATAAAAATCAGCTATGCATAGATTATTCCCAGATTTTTGTCTTGGAAAATTAAATTGGGAAATTTTATTTAATGATTTATCATCAAATAAGAAAATACTATTATCTTTTCTCCCGCATCTGAAATATCCATAAACTGCTTTGGGTGAAATAAGTTTTTTTTCTATAATTGTCTCTAACCATTTATCTAACAATGGTTTAGCATATGTATCCAAATAGCTATTGTATTCATCTACGCTTTGATTTTTTCCTTTTTTTATTTGCCATTGTCCACTAAATAATGCTTTTTTATCTAAATAAAAAATTAACTTATTTAAATTTATATCAATGTCGTTCAAGACTTTCGTTCCTAGGAAAGGAGCTTGAATTGGTTCTTCTTCATTTATAAATTTAGATCTTATAAAATTTTCTTTTAAATTTAATTTGGAAGTATCGGTATTTATGGATATTGATTTTTTAACAGCTTGAGAGTTGGATTTTGATGAGGCTAAATTAATATTTATACCCTCATTGTTTATGAACCCTTCTGTATTTGACCAATTACCCTTTTTTTTATTATCCATATATTCATTCATGAATTTAAGATCAGTAAACGCATCTTTTCCGTACAATATTTTCCCTTTATATATTTTGCTGCAGTCCTCATTTACAAATTTTGGGGTTAAGGCTGCGCCTCCTAATATTACTGGTACACTAATATCTTCATTGTTAAAAGCCTCTAAATTATCTTTCATAAAAGCAGTCGATTTAACAAGTAATCCGCTCATAGCGATGCAATCTGCATTATGCTTCTTTTGTGCATCTATAATTACTGAAACATCTTGTTTTATTCCAAGATTAATTACGTCATAACCATTATTCGTAAGTATTATGTCAACCAAATTTTTTCCTATATCATGAACATCGCCTTTGACAGTTGCAATTAAGAGTTTTCCATTTGATATTTTTTCATCTACAGTTTCCATAAATGGTTCTAATATTGAAACTGCAAATTTCATTGTTTCAGCGGATTGGAGTACAAATGGCAATTGCATTTGACCTGAGCCAAATAAATCTCCTACAACTTTCATACCATCTAATAAAAATGTATTAATTATTTCAAGAGGTTTATATTTTTTTAACGCTTTATTTAATTGAACCTCTAGACCTATTTTTTCTCCATCAATAATATGATTTTTTAGACTCTCTTCCAGAGTTAGGTTTTTATTTTCTGAAGATGCTTTTTTGAAATCTTGAATAGATAAATCTTGAAAAGCCTTTGTTAATTCAACTAATGGATCATAAATACAAATTTCATCTTCATATTCTCTTTTGTCATATATCAAATCTAAGCAAAGTTTTTTAGTTTCTTCAGAAATTTTTGATAATGGCAAAATTTTATTTGGTGCGATGATAGCAGAATCCAATCCTGCTTTAATGCATTCATCTAAAAATATTGAATTTAGATTAATTCTAGATAATGGTGAAAGACCAAAACTAATGTTTGATATCCCAAGTATGATATGAATCTCTGGGAAATCTTCACGAATTTTTGATATAGCAGTAATTGTTTCTTTTGCGTTTAATCTATCTTCTTCTATCCCAGTAGATATTGGCAGAGCTAATGGATCAAAAAAAAGCTCATAATCTGACAAACCACATTCTCTGGTTCTATTAATCGCTCGTTTAACAATATTATGTTTTTTATCTGCATTCCTCGCCATTCCATCTTCATCAATAGTTCCGACAACAAGACCTGAACCATACCCCAAGGCTAAATTTAGAACTTGATCAAATCTTTCATTTCCGTCTTCGTAATTGGTTGAATTTATTATACATTTACCACCAGCTGACTTTAATCCACTTTCCATTTTGTCAGCTTCTGTAGAGTCAATCATTAATGGCAAATTTATATTGGTAACTAATCTTGAAGTTATTTCTTTCATATCTTTCACTCCGTCTCTCCCCACATAATCAACATTCACATCGAGAACGTGTGCATTTTCTTTTTGTTGTTGCTTGGCAATTGAAACTAGTCCATCCCAATCGTCGTTATTTAACAACTCCCTTACCTTTTTAGATCCACTTGCATTTAATCTTTCTCCTACGATCAAGATTGAATTATCTTGCTTGTATGGTACAGAATTATATATTGATGATGCAGAAGGAATATAACCACTTAAATTGTTCTTCCTATTCTTGTTAGGTCTTTCATTATCAATAATTTCATCGATTATTGAAGAAAGATTTTTAATATGTTCAGGTGTTGTCCCACAACATCCACCTATTAATTGAACATTAAAGTCATAAATAAAATTCATTAACTGCATCTTTAATTCTATTGGCTTTAATCTGTAATGAGCTACACCACCAATATTTTCAGGAAGTCCTGCATTGGGAATACAGCTTATAGCAAAGGGAGAATTTTCAGACAAATATTTAATATGTTCTTTCATTTGCTCTGGACCAGTTGCACAATTTAGTCCAAGGATATCTATATTAAATGGCTCTAATATTGTTAATGCAGAGGCAATGTCAGATCCAACAAGCATCGTACCTGTTGTTTCCATTGTTATAGATACCATTATAGGTATATCTATTTTTTTGCTATCAAGTACTTCTTTAGATGCTAATAAGGCAGATTTTATTTGCAATACATCTTGACAAGTTTCAATTAAAAGAAGATCAACTCCTCCATCTGTAAGACCATATATTTGTTCTTTATATGATTGCTTTAGTTCATCAAAATCTATATGCCCTAATGTGGGTAATTTAGTAGTTGGTCCAATTGAGCCAGCAACAAACCTTGGCTTATCTACTGATGCATATTTGGCGGCAGCCTTTTTGGCTATTAGTGCAGCATTTTTATTTATCTCATATGCCTTATCCGCAATATCATATTCATCAAGAACTATTGATGAGGCTCCAAAAGTATTAGTTTCTATAACATGACAACCTGCGGCTAAGAATGAATTATGAACCTTTTCAACGACCTTTGGTGAGGATAAAACAAGGTTTTCATTACAACCCTCTAATTCTTTTCCTCCAAAGTCGTCGGCAGTAAGATTTAAGTTCTGAAAAGATGTTCCAGTGCCCCCGTCAAAAATTATTAATGGCTTTTCATCTCTATTTAAATAGGTTCTGAAAGATTCCATTTTTAGGTAAAAATTAATTTATTTTAGAGAAATTCTTGTTACCCAATTATCATAGTCTTGAGAACGACCTTCTGTTATTTCTATAAGCTTACTTTTTAATTTATTCATTATTGGTCTTTCACCATTTAATTCACTTGATTCAATTTTTTTAACTGGTGTAATTTTTGCTGCTGTACCAGTTAGAAAAACTTCATCTGCTATTAATAATTCTGTTTTATCAACAGGCCTTTCAATTACATTTATTCCAAAAGATTTTGCTAATTCAATTACACTAGCTCTAGTAATCCCCTCAAGGATATCTTGATCAACACCTGGAGTGATTAAGTCTCCATTTCTTACAATAAATAAATTCATACCACTAGCCTCGCTTACCTTACCACTTGAATTTAATAACAAGGCTTCATCAAAACCCGATAAACTAGCTTCTGTTTTAGCTAAAGAACTAGTAATATAAGCCCCACTTATTTTTCCTCTTAATGGGAGAGATCTATCTTCTTGTCTAGTCCAACTACTCATTCTACAAGAAACTCCATCTGGGGATAGATAATCTCCTAGTTCAATACAATAAATAAAGAAATCTGTTTCAATATTGTGTAACCTTGGAGCTATACCTAAATCGCTTGTATATACAAATGGTCTAATATAAATAGGTTTTTCTGGCTTATTTCTTTTTATAACTTCCTCTAAGGCTTTGAAAATATATTCTTCAGAAATATCAGTTAAGAGTAATTTTGCACTTTGAGATAATCTTTTTATGTGTTTATCAGTTCTAAATAAAAGGAATTCTTCTTTATTTGTAGGGTTAGGTATCGCTCGCATTCCTCCAAATGCAGCAGTACCATAATGAAGTGCATGAGTAGCTATTGATATTTTTGCTTCTTTAAATGGAATACATTTACCTTCGAACCAGGCGTATGGAAGAAATTCATGCATATTCAATTTATTTAATTAAGGTAAACTTGTTTTATCCTACTTACGTATTCTAAACCTTATTTTTATATAAAAATGCACAGGATATTAAATATAGCAGGAAATGAAAAGAATAAGGATGATTTAATTGAGCAACCAAAAGCAGATTTTATTTTTATAACAAGTGTCAAAGCTGATTTAAATCTCTTATCAAACTTGTTGTTAGAAAAGGAATTTGCTTCATTAAAAAATAATATAAGAGCTTTAGAAATTTCTAATTTAAATTCCTCAGCTCAAGTAGATAATTATTTATTAAAAACAATTAATTATGCAAAAGTTGTCATACTAAGATTATTCGGAGATAAAGGTACATGGAACTATGGAATTGAACAACTTTTAAATTGGCAAGCAGTCAATAAAAAAAGGAAGTTAGTAATCCTATCAGGTACCGTTGATCAGGAAGTTTCCTTAAGCGAAATAAGTAGTATAGATAAAAATATTGCATTAAATATTTCTAGATTACTAAGATCGGGAGGAATGGATAATTATAGAAAATTTCTTAATTGTTTAAATTATCTAAAGATAGATGAAACATTCATTCCTGCTAAGTTTTTAAAGATTTCTTTTTATGCAGATCCTTATTTGTTTGATTGGAAAGTTGAAAATGGTGAAAAGATAGGGATAATATCCTATAAATCACTTTTTTTGGCTAATGAAATTGAAGTAAACGAAAAACTTAACTTGCAGTTAAGAAGATGCGGC
>JAOOML010000031.1 GCA_028409275.1 Prochlorococcus sp. AH-716-I09
TATAGCCTTAAATAACCTCGCATCAGCACAACAGCGTTTACTGGAATACGACTTGGCCTATGCAACTTATCAAAAAGTTTTGGTGATAGATCCAAAAAACAAAACAGCAATTAAAAAAAGTAAGGAGTTAGAAAAAAGAAATAATTACAAACCTTATCAAGGTATTAAAGATAAAGGATTCTAAATATGAAAAACTATTCATCCTTACTAATTGGAGGAAAACAATTTTCCAGTAGATTAATGGTAGGCACTGGCAAATACAAATCTATTCAAGATATGGTGGAAAGTTTATCAAATTCTGAAACAGAAATTATAACCGTTGCTATTAGAAGAATTAAAAATGATCAGACCGGAGAAAATTTACTCGAAAAGATCAACTGGAAAAAATACTGGATGCTTCCAAATACAGCTGGTTGTGTTAATTCCGATGAAGCAGTCAGAATAGCAATTTTGGGAAGAGAACTTGCAAAATTGTCTGGTCAAGAAGAAAATAATTTTGTGAAGTTAGAAGTAATTCCTGACAAAAAATATTTGCTACCAGATCCAATAGAAACCCTTAAAGCTGCCGAAATTTTAATAAAAAAGGGTTTTGCTGTACTTCCCTATATCAATGCAGATCCTATGCTTGCAAAAAGACTAGAAGAAATAGGCTGTGCCACTGTAATGCCATTAGGCTCGCCTATTGGCTCCGGACAAGGTTTATTAAATTTATCAAATATAGGGATAATTATTGAGAACGCAAAAGTTCCAGTAATAATTGACGCAGGAATTGGGGAATTTTTAATTCTGATAGATTTAATATGGATAAATATCATTTATGTGTAAGTACTCAATGTCAAGTTTATAAGCCTTCTAAAATTAAAAATAAAAAAGTACAAAAAGCTATAGAAGCAACTTCAAATTTAATTCTCACTGATAGAAATCAACCAATAAATGCTTTTTACCATGGTTCTAATGGTGGCTTATCTGCTACTGCAGGCGAGTCTTGGCAAATTCAAGATTATTCTTATTTCAATTTAATCATAGATGGTCCTAAATCATTAAATAAAATTTTTAAACTTCCAATTGCAAGTGAAGCTGTTTTAAATAATTTTTTAGATTTTGATAAAGAACAGTTTTATGGCAGTAATCATTCTCTTTTTCGATGGAATAAGAAAATTTCTAGTCTTGAAATTAAAGAAAAGTTAATTAAAAACAAACTTATGAATATTAATGATGATGTTTTGAACTTATATTCTATTGAACGTGGGTCTAGTGGCAGAGTAACTAAATTGGAAATACAAACGAACAAAGTTAATCAATCTATTGTTCTAGTTAAAGATGATATTCGACGGGTATTAAATTTTATACCTAGTAATTTGTTTACTATTAATAAATTAAGTGATGATTTATGGCTTTTGAGAGGAGGAGGCTTCGGTCATGGTGTAGGTTTATCTCAGTCAGGAGCAATTGAAATGGCTAAATTAGGATTCTCTTATAAACAAATATTGAATCATTACTATCGAAACGCAAAGCTAAAAAAAATTGAGATATTGTCTCAATGAAAGTTAAGTAATTAAAAATTTACTTTTATGAGTAAGGGTTTTTATAAAAATCGAAGATTGAAGTCCTTTATATTTCTTAGTGCTTGTTTTTTAGTAGCTTTTATTCCTCATGCTTATAAAATCGAAAGTTTCTTTTATCTTATATTGACTCTATCTTTTGTGATTGTTTTTTACGGTTTAATCGTTATTGCTAGAAATTTCAAAAGGAACAAAGTTTCAAATACTGTAAGCATCAAATTTAGTAATAAAGATTTACCCATGCTTGATATTTTAGTCGCAGCAAGAGATGAAGAGAATGTCATAGCACGATTAGTTGAAAGATTATTTAATTTAGATTATCCAGCAAATAAATTAAATATTTACATAATCGATGATGGCAGTTCTGATAAGACGCCTTTAATTTTAGATCGATTATCTAGACAATATGAAAAGCTAAAAGTTGTAAGTCGTTCTCCAAACGCAGGAGGCGGAAAGTCAGGAGCTTTAAATTATGCCTTGAAGTTTACTCATGGTGAATGGTTATTAGTTTTGGATGCTGATGCTCAATTAAAACAAGATTCTTTGATAAGGTTATTTAGTTTTGTAGAAGAGGGTGATTGGTCTGCAGTTCAATTAAGAAAATCAGTAACAAATGTAAGTAAGAATTTTTTAACTTCATGTCAGTCAATGGAGATGGCCATGGATGCAATCTTTCAATATGGAAGATTATCAGTTGCTGGAGTTTCTGAATTAAGGGGAAATGGTCAATTAATTAAAAAAGATACATTATTGGCATGTGGTTCTTTTAATGAAGACACAGTTACAGATGATCTTGATTTAAGTTTGAGGTTATTATTATCAAAATCTAGAATTGGAATCTTGTGGGATCCTCCAGTCATGGAGGAAGCAGTTGAGAATTTAAATGCTTTATTGGCGCAAAGGCAAAGATGGGCAGAGGGGGGTTTGCAAAGATTCTTTGATTATGGGGATCAATTGTTTACTAATAAAATTGATTATTTGCAAAAATTTGATTTAACTTACTTCTTTATCTTGCAATATGCACTGCCAATTATTTCCATTTTTGATTTAGTTTTCAGTATTGCTTTATTAGATTCCCCAATTTACTGGCCTATTTCATTCACAGCTTTTATGTTATCTGGAATTGCTTTTTGGTACGGTTCTTATTGCAAAAGCGAAGTACCCGTATTGCAAAAAAGCAATTTTTTGATGGTATTTGTATCGGTTTTTTATTTATCACATTGGTTTCTAGTGATCCCCTGGGTAACAATAAAGATGTCTATTTTTCCAAAAAAGATACTTTGGCGAAAAACTCTTCATACTGGAGTTTAATTTATTCATCAAGGTCTATAATTTCTCCATTAAAAAAATTTGCTAAGTTTTTTGAACTATCGTCATAAGTTTGCTCGTTAGATATTTTTGTTGACGAATTAGCTTTAGGTTCTATTTTTTTTATTGGTTTCAAATTCTTCACTTCATTTTTGGTTATTTCTGGAGTGTTTGTTGGGTTACTTTTAGTTAATTGTTTAGTTGAAAAATTAAGTACTATTTGATCTCCAAATATCTTTTTTACAGTATTTTCAATTATAACTTTTCTGCTCTTTATCATATTTTCCCAGTTTGGAGATAATGCAATTGTGATTTTCTTTGAATCAAAACTTTCAAGTTCGGCTTGTTGTGAAAGTAGCATTCTTGTTGATGGTAATTCTAATTTAGAAAGAATTAGTTCCCATTTATCTTTTAAATTATTTGATCCAGGATCATTTTGGGCATTATCAGAGATATTTTCAATACTTTCTTTCTCAAGACCATTTAAATTATTTAATTTTTCGTCTTTTTTTACAATCAATTCCGTTCGGCTTATAGATTCTTTGATGCTTGGTTTTTGAATCTCATTAGAAATATTTTTTTTAATAATATTGTCTTTGATTTTTATATTTTCATGCTTTTCTATATTCACTTTATTTTCTTGAATATTTCCAAAACTATTTACATCTTCATTATCTAAAAGGCCAGTTAAATGTATTTCTAACCAAAGACGTGGATTCTCACTTGTTTTGATTTGATATTCAATATTTCTAAGTTTATTATGCCAATTTATTATTGTTGACTTATTTATTGTTTGTGAGATCTTATCTAATTCATTTTGAAACTCAATAGAAGTGTAATAAAGATCAGAATATTCGTTATTTTTGGTGTGAAGTAGTAAGTCTCTTGTAATGTTCAATAACCCGATAATTATTTGATATGGTTCGTTTCCAGCATCATATAATTTGTTGCAGGTGATAATTAATGATTCTGGATTTTTCTCAATTAATGATTTAATCAGATTTGTTAATTCAATTTCTGATACTATTCCTAGCAAGTTTTGAATATTTTGAATTGTTATACCTTCTGGTAGAAGATTAAGTTGTTCCAGAAGGCTTTGTGCATCTCTCATTCCACCATTAGAAGTTTTTGCAATCATTTTTAATGCTTGAACTTCATACTGAATGGATTCTTTTTTTGCTATTTCTGATAAATGTTGAAAAATGTCATTAGGGCTTATTCTTCTAAAATCAAACTTTTGACATCTACTTTGTATTGTATTTAAAACTTTTTCAGGATTTGTCGTCGCAAGGATAAATACAACTCTTGAAGGAGGTTCTTCAATGGTTTTTAATAAAGCATTTGAAGCTGCAGTGGAAAGCATATGACATTCATCAATAACGTAAACTTTCCATCTCGCTTGAGTAGGAGCAAATCTAGCTCTTTCAATAATTTCTCTTATATTTTCAACTCCTGTATTTGATGCTGCATCAATCTCGATAATATCTAGAGCATTCCCATCTGTAATTTGTGTACATAAGTCACATTTACCACAAGGATTTATCGTTGGTTGTTCGAATGCTTGGCAGTTTAAAGATTTCGCAAATATTCTCGCAGTTGATGTTTTGCCAGTGCCTCTCGGACCATTAAAAAGATATGCAGGTGCAATCTTTTTTGTTAATATTGCTTGTCTTAGGGTAATTGTTATAAAATTTTGCCCAACCAGTTCTTCTAGGTTGTTTGGTCTATATTTCTGATGAAAAGGCTTATGTATATTTGGCATTGATTTTTCATTAATTAGAAAAATTCGGGATTAAATTAAAAAATTAAATTATAATTTTAAGCTGACTCTTTAATGATTCTTTTTGATCCTGAAGGTAGTTTAACAATTTTAGATGAGAACAAATTATCTACCATTTTTTTCGTAATTGTGAATTCTTTTACATTTTCTTCAGAAGGTAAAGTGTACATAATGTCTAGCATTAGCTCTTCAATTATTGATCTTAATGCTCTTGCACCTGTTTTCCTTTTATATGCTTCATTTGCTATTGCCTCAACAGAATCAGGCTCAAATGATAATTCAACATTATCCATACTTAGCAAAGTTTTGAATTGCTTTACTAATGCATCTCTTGGTTGAGTCAAAATAGATTCTAAAGTTTCTTTAGTAAGACGATCTAATACAGCACAAACTGGAATTCTTCCAATAAATTCTGGAATTAGGCCATATTTCACTAAGTCATCTAATTCTAAATTTTTCAAGGAATCTCTTTGGTCTACTATTTTTTTTGTATCAACTTTGTTTTGATCTGAATTGGTAGTAAATCCTATTGAGTGTTTACCCATACGTTTTTGAACGATATCCTCTAAACCTATAAAAGCTCCGCCGCAAATAAATAATATTTGACTCGTATCAATTTGTATGCAGTCATGATAAGGATGTTTCCTTCCGCCTTGCGGTGGTACGTTCGCAATTGTTCCTTCAAGCATTTTTAATAATGCTTGCTGTACTCCTTCACCAGAGACATCTCTAGTAATTGAAGGATTCTCGCTTTTTCTTGCAATTTTATCTATTTCATCAATATAAATAATTCCTTTTTGAGCTAGTTCTACATTCATTTCTGATTTCTGTAGAAGTCTTAAAAGTATGTTCTCAACATCCTCCCCAACGTATCCAGCTTCTGTCAAAGTAGTTGCATCAGCTACGGCAAAAGGAACATCTAGAAACTCTGCTAAAGTTTGCGCCAATAATGTTTTTCCACTTCCAGTAGGACCGATGAGTAAAATATTTGATTTTTGTAATTTAGTTGCTTGTGAATCTTTTGAATTGCTATTTTTACTATCTTCTTTAACTTTCCAAGCTAATCGCTTGTAGTGATTGTATACGGCAACTGATAATATTTTCTTTGCAGATTCTTGTCCAACAACTTGGTTATCTAGAAAACTTTTAATTTCTAATGGCTTAGGAATTGAGGTTAACTCTAAAGGAACAGATTTTTTTGGATTATCAGTTGGTAATTTCTTTTTTACTTGCGGCGAGTTGTTTGTGTTCGCTTGATTATCAAGTAGTTCTTCATCGAGAATTTCATTGCATAGGTCTATGCACTCATCACAAATATAAACCCCAGGACCAGCTATAAGCTTTCTTACTTGGTCTTGTGATTTCCCGCAAAATGAACATTTAAGATGGGCGTCGAATTTAGCCATCGATTATAAGTTTTAATGTTAAAGGTGTTAAATATTCCCTATTCACTAGCATTGCTTATAAATATCGATTCGTCATCATATTCTTACAAAATCAGCATCCCTTGTCACTTTTTGATAACTTTATCAATTAATCCATATTCGACTGCTTCTGAAGGAGATAAAAAGTAATCTCTTTCTGTATCTTCATTAATTTTTTCTAAAGGTTGTCCGGTATGTTCTGCTAAAAGCGAATTTAATGTTTTCTTGAGAAAAAGTATTTCTTTAGCTTGTATTTCAATCTCTACTGCTTGACCTTGTGCACCTCCAAGAGGCTGATGAATCATAATCCTAGAATTAGGTAAAGCCAATCTTTTCCCCTTTGCTCCTCCAGAAAGTAAAAATGCCCCCATACTTGCTGCTACTCCAAAGCATATTGTCACTACATCAGGGGATATTTGTTGCATAGTATCGTATATAGCCATTCCTGCAGTTACTGAGCCTCCAGGAGAATTGATATATATTTGTATGTCTTTTTCTGGATCTTCAGCTTCAAGAAATAATAATTGTGCAACAAGTGAGTCAGATACTTGATCATTAATTCCAGTACCTAAAAAAATGATTCTTTCCCTCAATAGTCTTGAATAAATATCAAAAGCTCTTTCTCCTCTACCTGATTGTTCTATAACGGTAGGAACAGCGGCAATAGTTTTATTATTACTTTCGTAAGAACTTATTGAG
>JAOOML010000032.1 GCA_028409275.1 Prochlorococcus sp. AH-716-I09
TTTTCTGATCCTTTAATAAATATGGTGTAAGTGATAATAATGGAATGGCGACAAGAAAAGTTTTCATCATGAAAGCTAACCCGATCCAAATACCAAAAAGTAAAATATAAAAAATGTTGTCTTTGCTTTTTATTTTGACTAGAGAAAATACTCCTATAGTTACTAAACAAGAATAAATAAGGTCCTGAGTGGCAAGGTGAGCGTAATCAAACCATACGTATGTAGTTGATAAAATTAAAGGGGATATTAGTGCATTTTTCTTACCAAATAACTCTTCATGTAACTTAAAAGTGATGAACAACATAGTAATTGCTGCTATTGTTGTTGGTAAGTATGCTGAGAACATATTTACCCCAAAGATATCTTGAGACTTTGCTATTAAAAACTGTATACCTATCGTCCTATCCAGTACATATCGATCCCACCATAATGGAATTATCCAATTATCTTTCTCTAAAATCCATCTAGCTTGCAGGGCATAAAATCCCTCATCGTAAGCTAAATAACTTCTCTTGCCAAAATAAAATATTAGAGGAATAAATAAAAATATTTTTGAAAGATATTTATTTTTTAAGATTTTATCCATTAACTCTATTAAATAAGTTCTTTTAAATGCCGATAATTGGAATTGAACCAATGACCTACTGTTTACGAGACAGTTGCTCTACCCCTGAGCTATATCGGCAGAATTATGATATTAGTATTTTGATATAAACTTAATTTTATAATTGAAAAAATTTATGTCAAAAATAGATCCTAAATTAAGAAAGAAACTATTAAAAGAATCACAGGCTCCTTTTAATGGGTTAAGGAGAATATTATGGATAGCTTTTAGTGGTTCAGCCTTTTTGGGTCTTCTAATAATGCTTTCCAAAATTGCAACCGGAAGTGAGTTACCGCAGAACAACATTCTTATACAATTGGGTGCTTGTATTTTATTTCCTACATTATTATTTTTTGATCGCAAAAAAGATTAAGAAGATAAGTGTTTATTTATTGAGTTAATGTCCTCTTTTTAGTAACAAATTTGAATGCTTCGATTATGTCTCCTTCAATCCACGAAGAGAATTTATCGCAGCCAACACCACATTCAAATCCGGTATTTACTTCTTTTACATCATCTTTAGACCTTTTTAGAGAATCTAAATTACCTTCAAAAATTACTTTATCTGATCTAAGAACTCTAAGAGAACAATTCCGTTGTAATTTACCATTTTGTATATAACAGCCTGCGATAGCTCCTTTCCCAACTGCAAAAGTGGCTCTAACTTCGGCTTTACCCAATGATTCTTCTACAAGATCCGGTTCAAGAAGTCCCTCCATTGCTAACTGAATATCTTCTAAGAGTTTATAGATAACTTCATATTCTCTAATGTCTACATCATTAGCATCAGCTGCTCTCTTAGCTCCAGATGCCAATGAGGTATTGAACCCAATGATTACCGAACCTGATGCGGCTGCGAGATCTATATCTGTTTCAGTTATTTCACCTGGAGCAGATAGTAGAACTCTGACTTGAACTTCATCTTTTGGAAGTTGTTCTAATGATCCTAGTATCGCTTCAACACTCCCTTGAACATCAGCTTTAAGTATTAAGTTTAACTCTTTTAATTCTCCATCATTTGCTTGAGTTGATAAGGAAGATAGGCTAACTCTTCTAGAGGCCATTTGTTGAGCTAATTTTACAGCTCTAGCATCTGTGGATCTTTCTCCAACAATAGCTCGAGCAGTTTTCTCATCAGGGTAGACCTCAAATTCATCTCCAGCTGTTGGCACTTCACTGAATCCCAAAGCCTCTACTGGGAATGATGGACCTGCTTCTTTAATTCTATTCCCATGTTCATCAACCATTGCTCTAATTTTTCCAAGGACTGAACCTGCTGCTAAAATATCCCCTGATTTTAATGTGCCATTCTGTACTAATAAAGTTGCTACAGGACCTTTTGCTTTATCAAGGTGAGCTTCAATCACAGTTCCTTTTGCAGATCTCCCAGGATTTGCTTGTAGATCTTCAACTTCTGAAACTAATAAAATCATTTCGAGTAATTTATCAATATTTTGTTTTTTGATCGCACTTACTGGGACCATAACAATATCACCTCCCCAATCTTCTGCAATTAAATCTTTTTCTGATAATTCCTGTTTGACTCGCTCTGGAGATGCTCCTTCTTTATCAATTTTATTTATTGCAACAACAATTGGCACTTTTGCAGCTCTTGCATGACTAATGGCCTCAAGTGTTTGAGGTCTGCAGCCATCGTCTGCAGCGACTACAAGAACAGCTACATCAGTAACTTTTGTACCCCTTGCTCTCATTGCAGTAAAGGCTTCATGACCTGGGGTATCAAGAAAAGTAAGTTTTTTCTTTTTAGATTCATGTTCAAATTCAACTTGATAAGCACCTATATGTTGAGTTATCCCCCCTGCTTCTCCCGAAGCTACTCTAGATTCTCGGATGGAATCTAAAAGACTTGTTTTGCCATGATCCACATGTCCCATTACAGTAATGACGGGCGGCCTTTTTATAAGACTATCAATATCATCAGATTCAATCATATCTACTGTTTTCTCTGCAGCTTCTTGGACATCATCTTGCAAAACTGGTACTCCAAATTCTTCTGCCACTGTCTCGATTGTTGCTAAGTCAAGTGATTGAGTTACAGTTGCTGTTATCCCTTTAAAGAAAAGAGATTTGATTATTTCAGAACTTTCGAGACTTAATTTATCAGCTAATTCTTGAACTGTTAAATTATCTTCGGGAACTATTATCATTTCAGGCCTTACTTGTTTGGCATCTTTAGCAGCCTTTAATTCCATTGCTCTTCTTTTCTGTCTTTGTCTTGTGGTTTCTTTTTTCTTTTTCTTAAATTGTTTTGTAGATTTTTGAGACTTAGCTTCATTAGGCTTTTCTTTCTTTGGACGCGCTAAACTGGCTGATAGTATTGAAATTTTCTCGCCTGAGTACCCGCTGGTTTCGGACGTTAACGAATCATCATTTTCACCGATAATATGAACTTTTTGTCTTTGTTTCTGAGGATTTTTATTTCTTAATGCCTCTAGTTTTGCACTATCATCCCAATCTGACCTTCCTGGTTTTTTGGAAGTATTTGAAAATGTTCTATGAGGAGGTTTTTTTGAACTTGGAGCGGCATTAAGACGAGTACTCGGAGCTTTTGGTTTTGCTTGAGGCACCCCAATATTTTGTTTTTCGTTATTTTTTACACCTAGCTTGTCTTTTTCAGATTTATTAGTTTTCTGAAGCTGCAAAAGTTCATTAGGTGAAACTGGTTTCCTGATCCCAGAGGACCTTTGACCATTGAATTTAGAATTAGAACCAGGCCTATTGGGCATGCCAGGTCTGTTGGGAGCACCAGGTCTATTAGGATTACCTTGTCTATTAAAAGAGCCAGGTCTGGCTTGATCCGAGGTTTTGTTTCTTAAACCAGGCCTATTGGGCATGCCAGGTCTGTTGGGAACACCAGGTCTATTAGGATTACCTTGTCTATTGAAAGAGCCAGGTCTGGCTTGATCTGAGGTTTTGTTTCTTAAACCAGGCCTATTGGGCATGCCAGGTCTGTTTGGGACAGTTTGTTTGAAAGAAATGTTTTGCTTATTATTATTTTGCTTATTAGGATCGTCTCTTCTTATAGGAGCTCCTACGAGCTCAGGAGCATTTACTCTATTATTATAATTTTTTGTTTTGGGTTTGTTTGTATTTTGATCAGGTCGGTTTGATAGTCGTCTTTTATCCCCTGAATTGTATATATTCTTGGAAGATTCATTTGATTTAATATCATTACCTATATTCTTAGGCTTTGCAATTAGTTGAATAGGTGGTTTTGACGGACTTTTGATAAGTGGGGTTGTATTATTTTGGAAAGCTTTTTTTTCTTGGTTGAAATTTTGCGAAGGTTTTGTCTTTTTATTTGAATTTGTAAGGTTTGCTTGGGATTGTGAATCTTTTATAGGATTAGGTTTATTGGTATTTTTAGGTTTATTTGAAATTATTGTTATGTTCTCAGGCTTATTAAGAGGTTTTTTCAATAATGGCTTTGTACTTTTATTATCTTTGATAGTTTTCCCTTTAATAGAAGAGATAATTGGAGATTTATCTTCTTTGTTTTGTTTGTGATTATCTTTTTTAATTAAAGGTTTATTGATTGAAAGTATTTTTTTATCTGAATTCTTTTTATTAATAAGATTTTTTATTTTTTTTGCTTCCTCTGCACTAATAGAACTACTATGGCTTTTTACTGAAATTGAAAGTTTTTGAGCCGCATCCAATATATCTTTGTTTTCCAGATTTAAATCTCTGGAAAGTTCGTAAATCCTGATTTTATCGCTGATAGTCATTTAATCTGGTTTGTACTCTTTGAAATATTAAAGAGAATTTAATTTAATTATATTCCCTTATTGGGATAGTCATTGTAGGTTTGTAAGCTCTTTTTCAAAAATATCAATAAATTCAGGTTCTAAAAATGTTTTTAAAGCTTTTTGAAGCTTTTTTTTAATCTTGGAATCTGAGTAACATTTTTTTGACTTGCAAATGTAAGCTGATCGCCCCATTCCATCTTGGAACACGATGCCTTGCTTATAATCTTTTGTAATCTTTAAAAGATGTTTCCTGTCATATGTTTTTCTACATGAAATGCATATACGCATAACAGGTGTCTGTTGTATCACCGTTTTCTCTCCTCATTGGCGGGTATTTCACTATCTTGGGCAGTTTCTAATTGATCATTATCTGAAAAGACTTCTTCATCGTATTGTTCTTCTCCATATTCTTGGTCATCTTCAGGAAGAGGATAAAGCTCTCTTAATCGTGCATCTTCTGCCGCACGCTCAGCTTGTTCTGCCTCTAGTCTTAGTTCAGCCTCTTGCTGGAGCTTCTCTTCATCTTCCCTTTGAATGATTAATTCAGATACTGCAGCATCCTCTGCTTCCTGATCGTATTCATGGGAGTTCTTAACGTCAATCTTCCAACCAGTTAACCTTGCAGCAAGTCTTACATTTTGACCTTCTCTACCTATTGCGAGACTAAGTTGATCAGGAGGAACTAGAACGTGTGCATGTTGCCCTTCTGGGTCAACTAGTCTTACTAAATCGACTTTCGCAGGACTTAAAGAGTTTAAAATATACTGTATTGGATCAGATGACCATTTAATAACATCAATTTTTTCACCTCTTAATTCATTAACAACTTGCTGAATTCTTGCTCCTCTAGCCCCAATACAGGCACCTACCGGATCCACTTCTTGTTCGATGCTATCAACAGCTACTTTTGTTCTTGGCCCAACTGCTCTTGAAGGAGGGTTTGCTTCCCTTGAAACGGCAACAATTTTGACAGTACCTTCTTGAATTTCCGGCACTTCATTTTCAAATAAATAAACCACTAAACCTGCATTTGCTCTACTTACAAAAAGTTGTGGACCTTTTCTGGCTATTTCGCTAACTTCTTTTAAAAATACTTTGAAAGTGGCATTTGCTCTGTAATTATCATTTGGTAATTGATCTCTTTTTGGAAGTTCGGCTTCAACTTCAGGTCTACCAATTCCCGAACTAACTCCCATGATGACTGATTGTCTTTCAAATCTTATAACTCTTGCAGTTAAAACAGGATCTTCCAAATCTGCAAATTCTTCCTGGATCATTTTTCTTTGTTGATCCCTTAATTTTTGGGCTAAAACTTGCTTTGTTGTTGAAGCAGCCATTCGTCCAAAATCATCCTTTTCTGGAGTAACGTCTAAAACAACTGTGTCACCTATTTGAGCATCATCAGCTACTTGTTTAACTTCTACTAGAGATATTTGATGATCCTCGCTCTCAACTTCTTCAACAATTATTTTACTCGATAAGATCCTATAGCCTTCTTCATCTAAATCTAGTCCAACATCAAAATTACTAAAATATTCTTCGTCAAATGGATCTTCATTTACTCCAATGTAAAAAGTTCTTCTATATTTTTCGTATCCTTTGAGTAAAGCTTCGCGAAGGGCTGCTTCCACAATATTAGGAGGTAACTTTTTTTCCTCACTAATGTCTTCAATGAGATTGTTTAAACCTGGGAGAATAACTAATGCCATCTATGATGGGTAAAAATTGAATAATGGTTGAAAATAATTAATCTTTTAATGTACAAAGACTAATCTTTAGTACTTCATCAAAAGGGATTTTTTTTATTTTACCTTTAATGTTAATGGCTAAATAATCTTTAGACTTTTCATAAAGTAAACCATTCAGAAATTTTATTTTTGAATTCTTATGGTTTAACTCAACATTAACTGGAAAACCCTTAAAAGTTTTGAAGTCTCTTTCTGAGGTTAATTCATCACTGACCCCTTGACTACTAATTTCTAAGACATATGAACAATTTA
>JAOOML010000033.1 GCA_028409275.1 Prochlorococcus sp. AH-716-I09
ACTTATGCTTCAGAGTAATAGATTAGCAATTTATGCTATCGGCAAAATAAAGAAACTTTGGATTAGAGATGGAATTAATCAATACAAAAAAAGAATGCCTGAACTTATCATTAATGAGTTAAAGACTTTTAATTTAAATAATCTTAGATCCAATAACAATATTATTATCTGCCTAAGCGAAGAAGGTAAACAGTTTAATTCAGTTGAACTATGTTCCTTACTCTTGAATTTTAAAAATAAAAAAATTAACTTCTTAATTGGTGATACTTATGGACTTAGTTCAGATATAAAAGAAAAATCAGACCTTGTACTAAGCTTGTCTCCTTTAACTTTTCCTCATGAATTAGCTAGATTAATCCTAATCGAGCAAATCTATAGAGCTATTTCTATATCTAACAACTCCCCTTACCATCGTTCTTAAAAAGATTAGATTCAATCTAAAATTAATCTATAAAAGTTTAATAACTAACTATTTTTTGATTTTTTGCTATATAGTACATATATACTATTAATTTAAATCTTGGATTCTTTTGATTTAACTACTAAAAAATTTAAAATCCCCTTATTAACTGATTCTGTATCAGCAGGGTTTCCTTCTCCTGCAGATGACCATACAGAAGAAAATATTGATTTAAACGAACATTTAATATCTAATCCGTTTAGCACTTTTTTTCTTAGAGTTAAAGGTGACTCAATGATAAATGCAGGAATTAAAGATAAAGATTTAATAATAGTAGACAAGAGCTTAACAGCCAGGCCGGGGAATATCATCATTGCAATGATAGACGGAGAATTTACAATAAAAAGATTATCTATAAAAAATAATGAATTATATTTAAAAGCAGAAAATCATAATTATCCTGATTTTAGATTTAAAAACCATATTGATGTACAGATATGGGGAGTTGTTATTTATTCAATACATAGCTATCTATGAGAATTTCAAATATTGATGCAATAGCTCTTATAGATGCTAATAATTTTTACGCGTCATGTGAACAAAATATTAATCCTCATTTGAGAAATAAACCAGTAGTAATTTTATCTAATAATGACGGATGTATCATTGCGAGAAGTCCTGAAGCGCGAGCTTTAAAAATTAAGATGGGAACTCCGTATTTTAAGGTCAAAGAAAGATTAAATAAATTAGATGTAGCAGTCTTAAGCTCAAATTACTCGCTTTATGGGGATATGAGCAGAAGACTAATGAATTTACTGAAAAACTACTGTGAACAGATAGAAATTTATTCTATTGACGAAGCATTTGTCTCTATTTCTAGACCTAATGATGAAAATCTATATCCTTGGGCAAGAAGCATAAGATCATTAATATATCAGAATCTAGGGATTAGCATAACAGTAGGAATAGGAGAAAATAAAGTAAGAGCAAAAATTGCTAATAAACTAGCTAAAAATATTGATTATTCAGCTGGAATATTTGATTTAGCTAGAACCGAAAATGAGAATAATTATTTGAAAAGAATTAGTATAGATAAGATATGGGGAGTCGGGAAACAAACCTCTAGTTGGTTACAAAGTAAAGGTATTAAAAATGCGAGAGAATTAAGAGATATGGAAGAAAATGAAATCATTAAGAAATTAGGCATCGTAGGGAAAAGACTGCAATTAGAACTGAAAGGCCATAGATGCCTGCCCATAGAAAAAGACAAGAAATCAAAAAAAGAAATTCAGGTGAGCAGGAGTTTCAGCACTCCTATCACAAAATTAGAAGACTTAACTCAAGCACTGGCAACTCACGCAATAAAAGCGTCTGAAAAAATGAGAAGTCAGAATTTGCAATCATCTAATATTAGAGTATTTGCTAGAACCAGTAAATATTCAAGTCAAAATTATCAAAGAAGTGCTCATAGAAAACTTACAAATGCAACAGATGACACAAACAATATTTTAAAAATAGTAGTTGAATTATCTAAAGAAATTTATAATCCCGAATATAAATTCTCAAAAGCTGGAGTTTTAATGCAGGATTTAACAAATAGCGAATATTTACAGCAATCATTTGTCAATTACAAATCTCAGAAAGACCTAAAGAAATCAATAAATCTTATGAGAACAATTGATTTATTAAATAAAAGATTTAATAACAATGCAATTACATGGGCCATTACAAAAAATCCACAAAGTTGGGCGATGAATAAGAATTTCTTAAGTCGCTCATCTACAACTGATATAAAACAAATCCCAACTATAGTGAAGTAAACAAAGTAAAATGGAATTTATAATATTTTTAAGCAAATTAGATAAAGAGATTCTTGAATTATTAATAAAAGCAAACTACATAGTTGAAGAAAATAAAATTGAATGTCTCATAAACAAAGAAATAAAAGGGCTACATAAATTTGAAGAAAATAAAATAATAATTTGTACTGAAAATGCAAAAAAGAAAACAAATTATAGAAATAAAAAACAACAACCAAATAAAGATAACTTCAAAACAGAATTGGCAGTAAGAAAAGCATTAAGGCATGAAGCAACTCATGCGATACAGAAATGTAATGACAATAAAATAATAGGAGATATAAAAAAATTAGAAAGTAAATTGCATCAAAGTAAGAGAAAAGCGTTAAATTTTTCTACTTCAAATTTTTCTGGAACTTATGCAAAAGAAGTAGAAGCTTATGTTCTTGAAGATAAACCAAAAAAAGTAAAAGATTTTATTAAAAAATACTGTCTATAAATTCAAATAAAAAATGTTAACTAGCAATAAAATTGCCACAGCGCTGTTTATCTAAAAAATTCATATGTTGTCTTTCTAGATAATATAATTCCTGAAATTTAATAGCATCTGAGTTTAACTCCTTAAAAAGATCATCTATCTCTTTATTAGTCTGTGATAAACCTGAAGAGGGATTATCAATTAAGATAGATATGCAATTTTCTAAAGTTTTAAATCTTTGAGATCCCCAAGATTCGATCAAGTGTCTACATCTTTTTAAAGAATTATACTTCTCAAGAAGTGATAAAGTTCCAAGTAAATTATCTTTAGGGTTACTCAGCAATGTTAAAAACAATTCATTTGGGTTAACAAAATTATTAATTTTATTTGATGAATCAGGAATATTAATAGCTAAGTAGTCAGCCAGAAGTGAAATTAAGTTAATAGCGGAAAACTCTTTTTGTAGAGTCTGACTATTTGATTGTTTTAATTCATTTAAATAATTTAAACCCAAATTAGTTTGTTCAATTTTTGAAATAATTTCCCATAAATTTTGAATAAATTTAGTGCTAAAACCATTAATTTCTCTTTTAAGAAATTCATCGCGAATGAAAAGACGAAGATCAGGACAATGTAAATAATAAAAAATTATTTCAGATTCATTTTTCTCACGACGAGAAGTTTCATTTGGTTGTTCAAATTTTTTTGATCTACCGTGCCAACGAAATCCCTTAACTTGATTTCGTAAATCTTGTTCAAACTGTATCGCTAACCTTGCTTGTCCCTTACTCAATCGTTCAGAAACTTTTTGTAAGTAATGTGTTCTGGTTGATGATTGTGGTAATTTACTCAACAATCTTACCAGTAAAGAAATTACACTCTGGAAATTTTCAGACTTAGTTAAATCTTTGTCTTTAAAAATCTGATCAATCTCCCAATCAATCCAAAAGGATGAATTATCAATTAAGTTAAAGTAATCTTCTGGAGTATGATTATTCAAAAACTCATCAGGATCTTTAAAGTCATTAAGCTGAAGTATCTTTAGATTAATTTGATCATGGAGAGATAAGCTTTCGACTTCTTTTATTACTCTTTTTGTAGCTAATATTCCTGCATTATCAGAATCAAAATTCAAGATTATATTTTTATTATCTGTACATCTACATAATTGAGAAATTTGATATTTATTTAATGCGGTACCTAGGGAAGCTACAGAATTATTAATACCTTTTGAATGAAGAGAAATTACATCAAAGTATCCTTCAACAATAATAGCTTTATCTTTTTTCCTTATATTGCTAGATGCTTTTTCAAATGCAAACAACATTTTCCCTTTTTCAAATATCTCTGATTCAGGAGAATTAAGATATTTAGGTTCCTGTCCATCCAGAGATCTACCACCAAAGGCAACTACTCGTCCCTGCATATCATGTATTGGAACGATTAATCTATTTCTAAAACGATCATAAATCTTGTCAGAATTATCTTTAGAAATTGCAAGACCTGAAGCCAATATTAGATTAATAGGAAATTTTTCTACCTTGGATAGATAATTAAATAAATCATTCCATGAATTTGGGGCAAAACCTAATTCAAAGTCATCAATAATTTTATTACTTAAGTTTCTCTTGGATGTTAAATATTTCATAGCTTCAACACCTAGAGAATTATTTAATTGGGACTTAAACCAATTTTTAGTGACTCTTAATATTTTATATAGCTCTTCCTTTCTAGATAATTGTTTTTTATAAGCTTCTACTTGGGGACCCTCAAGATTTTCAACATTAATATTATTCTTCTTAGCAAGAGAAAGTACAACATCAGAAAAATTTGCACGAGTAAATTCCATTAAAAATTTAATAGAGTTACCACCAGCACCACAAGAAAAACAGTAATAAAATTGTTTAGTTGGTGATACTGTCATAGATGGCTTAGTATCGTCATGAAAAGGGCATATCCCAACAAATTCCTTGCCTTTCTTCTTAAGAACAATATGTTCAGATATAACGTCAACAATATCCGCTTTTTCTTTAACCTCTTGAATAGTTCTAGGGTGTATAGAATGAACCATTGAGATTTATAAAAAAAATAAATAATAATTTATTTGTTATAGGTCAAAATCAAATAAGAAGCTACTTAATTTCACAATAAAACTATTTTTTTTAATGATAAATCCCACAGAATTAGAAAAAAAATTCAATTCATTTAATAAGTTTAATTTGGTATTTGCCTCATTCTTCTTTAGTTTGATGACTTTGTGCGTAAAAAATATTGATAAAAGGATACCTATTTTTGAATTAGTTTTATTCAGATCATTGGTAAGTTTAATGATTACTTTATTCATAATTAATCTTAAAAATATAAATCCTTGGGGCAAAAATAGACCATTACTTATCTTAAGAGGTGTTTTAGGAACCTTAGCTTTAGTTTGTATTTTTCATGCCATAAGAAATATGCCTCTTAGTATTTCTACTGTCATTCAGTACACCTATCCTATTTTTATATCTATATTTGCTGGCATATTTATAAAAGAAAAAATTACTCGGAATATAATTTTTGCTTTAATTATTGGCTGGATTGGAATACTAGTAATATTAAATCCAAGTCAATTATCAAACATAAACGTTGAAATTGAAAACGTTTCAATTTCAATAGCATTTCTTGGAGCAATCTGTACTGCGTTGGCTTACGTTACAGTTAAGAAACTTTCATTTACTGAAGATGTTTATGTAATTATTGAATATTTTCCACTTGTTTCTTTTATAACTTTATTGCCAATTGTATTAATCAACTGGGTTACCCCAAATTGGAATGAATTATTCTGGATAATTGGCATTGGATTATTTACTCAATTAGGACAGACTTTCTTAACTATAGGATTAAAAAATTTACCTGCTTCTGAAGCTTCAACAATTAATTATTTACAAGTTTTATTCGGATCAATTTGGGGGATTTTGTTTTTTAGTGAAATAATAAACATAAATTTTTTATTAGGCGCCTCACTAGTTTTATTAGGAACTATTATAACTACTACCAAAATAATCAAAAGGACATAGAATATTATAAGAATAAAAAAAAAGGTGAAATTTTTCTATTTAGCTTTATTGTTTTGTTTTTCTCCTATTGTTCAAGTAAAAGCAACGACCCCAAAGTCAGTAACTTGTACAAGAACTGAATATAGAGAGGAATACATTCCTGGAACGAAATCAAACCCAGGCTATGTAAAAAGTTATGAAGTAGACGTTGTAATACCTTGTGGAGGTCAAAGTAAAGCTGAAAAAATAGATGACAATGACTGTAGTGAAGGCTCTGTAATTGGAGGCATTCTTGGTGCAGGGATTGCACTT
>JAOOML010000034.1 GCA_028409275.1 Prochlorococcus sp. AH-716-I09
TTATTAGCGAAGTTTTTAAATTATTCCCTCCCGATATTCCATTAAAAAAACTTCCAACTCAATATATTGGTTTTTCTCCAGAGCATAAGGGTTTTGCCGGGACAGTTTCACTTTCTTCAAATTTAATAACCTCTATGATTAAGGAAGTCGGAATTCAATTATCTGAAATGGGTTTTAAAAGATTGATATTGATTAATGGACATGGAGGTCAAATCTCACTATTAAATACAGCTGCAAGAGAGCTAAGAAGTTTCTCACCAGAGATGGCAGTTTTTCCTTGTTTCTTATGGAGTGGTGTTAATGGATTAAGTGAATTGTTAACAAAAACTGAGATCGAGAATGGGCTTCATGCTTCTTTAGCTGAAACAAGTTTGATGCTGGCTTTAAAACCAGAATTAGTAGGTGATGAACGCCCAAATGAGGGTGATAAAGTAGAGATCCCTGAAGGTTGGAGTCTAGAGGGCAATGCGCCTACTGCTTGGCTTACTGACGACTTAAGTAAATCAGGTGTTATTGGAGATAGTAGAGGAGCAAATGAGTCTTTAGGGAAAAATTTAAAGGAATTATTGATTAATCATTGGTTCAAATTGATTATGAATCTGATGCAATCAGATTGGCCAAACAATTCTTAAATATGTTTAAGTAAAAAATGTGACTTAACAATTGAAACTATTTTCATGATATTTAAATAAACCCTCTATAATCGTGTAATATTCATGCATAATGAGCTAAAGGTTACTGACATGCAAACTCTAGAATCAAATAAAAAAACTATTGAAGAATCGACTAATCCGATCTCTTTAGATTTGCCCGACTTCACTACAGATTCTTATAAGGATGCATACAGCAGAATAAATGCAATTGTTATAGAGGGAGAGCAAGAGGCTCATGATAATTACATTTCAATAGCAACTTTAATTCCAAATGAGTTAGAGGAGTTAACTAAATTGGCGAGAATGGAAATGAAGCATAAAAAAGGATTTACCGCATGTGGAAGAAATTTAGGTGTAGTAGCTGATATGGAATTTGCTAAAAAATTCTTTTCTAAGTTACATGGTAATTTTCAAGTTGCTCTTGAAAAAGGAAATTTAACAACATGTCTTTTAATACAAGCCATCTTAATTGAAGCTTTTGCAATCTCTGCTTATAACGTCTACATAAGAGTTGCAGATCCTTTTGCAAAAAAAATAACAGAGGGAGTGGTTAAAGATGAATATCTTCATTTAAATTATGGTCAAGAGTGGCTTAAAGAGAATCTATCTACTTGTAAAGAGGAATTAATGGAAGCTAACAAGGTTAATCTTCCGTTAATTAAAAAGATGTTAGATGAAGTAGCAGATGACGCATCAGTTTTAGCAATGGACAGAGAAGAATTAATGGAAGAATT
Organism: Prochlorococcus sp. AH-716-I09; assembly: GCA_028409275.1. Taxonomy (GTDB): domain Bacteria; phylum Cyanobacteriota; class Cyanobacteriia; order PCC-6307; family Cyanobiaceae; genus Prochlorococcus_A. Next base: position 1,388 of record JAOOML010000034.1, read on the forward strand.
TATGATTGCTTACCAAGATACATTGATGGAAATAGGTCTAGATAATAGAGAAATTGCAAGAATGGCTATGGCAGCTATCGTCTAATTACATTTCCAATTAATCAAGGATTTTAATAATTAACCAATCCTATTTAAGGAGTTACCTCTGTGCTATTGTTCATAACATCGTATAGAAACCATTTATAAACTTTAAATGTTTGGGTTAATAGGCCACTCAACCAGTTTTGAAGATGCAAAAAGAAAAGCTTCGATGCTAGGCTTTGATCATATTGCTGATGGCGACTTGGATGTTTGGTGTACTGCTCCTCCTCAGCTTGTTGAAAATGTAGAAGTTAAAAGTGCTACTGGGATATCTATTGAAGGTTCTTATATAGATTCGTGCTTTGTTCCTGAAATGCTTTCTAGGTTTAAAACGGCTAGAAGAAAAGTACTAAATGCTATGGAACTAGCTCAGAAAAAAGGTATTAACATTACTGCTTTAGGAGGATTTACTTCTATTATTTTTGAGAATTTTAATCTTCTACAGCATAAACAAATTAGAAATACTTCATTAGAGTGGGAAAGGTTTACTACTGGCAATACTCACACCGCCTGGGTTATTTGTAAGCAATTAGAAATAAATGCGCCTCGCATTGGGATAGACCTTAAAAAAGCAACTGTTGCTGTAATTGGTGCTACAGGTGATATTGGTAGTGCTGTTTGTAGGTGGCTTATCAATAAAACTGGGATTTCAGAACTTCTTATGGTAGCAAGACAACAAGAACCACTAGCGCTTTTACAAAAAGAATTAGATGGTGGCACCATAACAAGTTTAGATGAGGCATTGCCTCAGGCGGATATTGTTGTATGGGTTGCAAGTATGCCTAAAACTATTGAAATTGATACTGATAACTTAAAAAAACCATGTTTAATGATTGATGGTGGATACCCCAAAAATCTTGATGAGAAATTTCAGGGTGAAAATATTCATGTTTTAAAAGGAGGTATAGTAGAGTTTTTCAATGATATTGGTTGGAATATGATGGAACTTGCAGAAATGCAAAACCCTCAGCGAGAGATGTTTGCTTGTTTTGCAGAAGCTATGATTTTAGAATTTGAAAAGTGTCATACAAACTTTAGTTGGGGAAGAAATAACATTTCCCTTGAAAAGATGGAATTTATTGGAGCAGCTTCTTTAAAGCATGGTTTTTCCGCCATTGGACTTGATAAGCAGCCTAAAGTATTAACTGTCTAAATTATGGCTAAACGTTACCTTCTTGATTTTGAAAAGCCTCTAGTTGAACTTGAGAAACAGATAGAGCAAATTAAAGAATTAGCTCGAGATTCAGAAGTGGATGTTAGTCAACAGCTCCTTCAGCTTGAAACTTTAGCTGCCAGAAGAAGAGAAGAGATATTTAAATCACTCACCCCTGCACAAAAGATTCAGGTAGCTAGACACCCTCAAAGACCAAGTACTTTAGACTTTGTGCAAATGTTTTGTGATGACTGGATCGAATTACATGGTGATAGAAATGGAGGCGATGATATGGCACTTATTGGCGGGATAGGTTCGATAAATAATAGGCCAGTGTTGATGTTAGGGCATCAGAAAGGAAGAGATACAAAAGAAAATGTAGTAAGAAACTTTGGAATGGCCAAGCCTGGAGGTTACAGAAAAGCTCTTAGATTAATGCAGCATGCTGATAGGTTTTCCTTGCCTATTCTTACATTTATTGATACTCCTGGAGCTTATGCAGGTTTAACGGCTGAAGAACAGGGACAAGGTGAAGCTATAGCAAGAAACTTGAGGGAGATGTTTGGATTAAAAGTTCCTATAGTTGCTACTGTGATTGGAGAAGGTGGTTCTGGAGGTGCACTTGGAATAGGAGTCGCTGATAGGTTATTAATGTTTGAACATAGCGTTTATACAGTTGCTAGTCCAGAAGCATGTGCATCAATTTTGTGGAGAGATGCTGCAAAGGCGCCAGAAGCTGCATCAGCACTAAAAATTACAGGTAAAGACCTACTTAAATTAGGAATAATAGATGAAGTATTGCCAGAACCTTCAGGTGGTAACAATTGGGCTCCATTAGATGCTGGCAATACACTTAAGGAGGCTATTGAGAAACATCTTAATGCTTTACTTCAATTGTCAAAAGATGAACTCATTGAGGAAAGATATAAAAAGTTTAGAATTTTAGGTAAATTTGTTGAAGCAAATAGTATTGAGGAGATTTATAGTGAAATTCCCCAAGAAACTGAATAAATTGAAACTAGCTTTTATAACAGGTGCTACAAAAGGTATAGGTAGATCTACTGCAATTACTTTTGCTAATGCTGGCTGGGATTTAATTTTGCTTTCCAGGAACTTAGATTTATTGGCGCAACTTAAGAGTGAACTATTGACTACTAAATCAAAAATCAGCTTAGTTAAATGTGATTTATCTAATCCTCTAGAAATTCAGCATTGTGTGCAAGAAGCAATTAAGAAATATGGTTGCCCCTCAGTTTTGATAAATAATGCTGGTTGCGCATTTAATGTACCTTTAGTTGAAATGGATCTAGAGGAATGGGAACAAACTATTCAAATAAACCTCACAAGTGTTTTTCAAATTTGTCGCTCAATAATTCCTCAAATGAGGGAAAATGGTGGTTTGGTTATAAATGTTAGTAGTCATGCGTCTTATAATGCATTCCCCCAATGGGGAGCGTATTGTATTTCAAAATCTGCATTAGCTATGTTTACTAAATGTCTAAGGGAGGAAGAAAGATCTAATTCAATAAGAGCATGCACAATAACACTAGGTTCAGTAAATACTCCTCTTTGGGACTCTGAATCTATTAATTCTGATTTTGATAGAACTGCTATGCTCTCTTCAAGCGAGGTATCAGATACTATTCTCTATATGGCTCAAAAACCTGAATCACAATTAATTGAAGACTTAACTTTGATGCCATCTGGCGGAGCCTTTTAAACGTAGTGTTTCTCAATTTAATCTTGAAAAAAGTGATTTTTTTTAGGTCTATTCGAACCCGATTGAACAAGAGAATGTGATATAGTGTATTAGCAATTAAGTTTTTAGAAGATACAGTTAATTAAGTTGCTTACAATTTTCTGTTTAGAATTTTATGACCTCTACATTACCCAACGATAATATTAGAAACTTTGACGACCAGATTACTAATAAACTTATCTCAGAAATTATAAGAGACAGAATTAAAAATTCCGGGCAAAGATTCAGCGCTAATGATAATATTGCAGATTTTATAAATCCTGGAGAATTAGAAATTTTAGAGAAAGAAGTTGCTTCAAGAGTTAAAGACTTACTGAAATCTCTTGTAATAGATGTTGAAAATGACCATAACACCCAAGAGACTGCTGAAAGAGTTTCAAAAATGTATTTAAATGAAGTTTTTAAAGGTAGATATCATGAACAACCTAAAGTTACAAGTTTCCCAAATGATAAGAATCTTGATGAAATCTATACAGTTGGCCCAATTTCGGTTAGATCTGCATGTTCACATCACTTAGTTCCAATTCTAGGAGAGTGTTGGATAGGTATTAAACCTGGAAATAAAGTCATAGGACTGTCTAAATTTGCGAGAGTTGCTGATTGGGTTTTTTCAAGACCTCATATTCAGGAAGAAGCTGTAATGATCCTTGCAGATGAAATTGAAAAACTGTGTGAACCTAAAGGTTTAGGCATTATTGTAAAGGCCCAACATTATTGTATGAAGTGGAGGGGAGTTAAAGAACCAAATACAAGTATGATTAATTCTGTGGTGCGAGGCGATTTTAGACACGATTTAAGTTTAAAACAAGAATTTTTTGAACTTGTAAAACAGCAGTCTGCTACTAATAATTACTAATTTCTTTTTAAAAACTTAAAAAGATCTTCTGTTTTTTTTATATCTTTTAAACCTGGCGATATTTCAACACTACTTGAAATATCTATTCCATCTGGTTTGAAGTCAGTCAGGATTTTATCAATCCATTCAATTGATATTCCACCTGCTAACCACCATGGTTTGCTAAATTGCAAATTCTTTAGATAAATAGAATTTATTTTTTCCCCTGAACCTCCGTAGGTTTCTTTATTCCAAGAATCAAGTAGTATCGCATCTACAAAATCTTCAAAAGGTTTTATTTTATCTATGTCCTTTTCCGTTTTTATTCTGAAAGCCTTCCATATGCCAATATTGGGAATTTTTTCCCTTATTTTTTTGCAATAATCAATATCTTCATCTCCATGTAATTGAATAATGGTTTCACTTGGGTTTCCTAAGAAATTTTTAATAATTAAGTCGATTGGACAATTTTGTACAACTGATACTCTCTCGATTTTTGGATACAACCTTTCTAAGGTTGTAAAAATATTTTTCTTAATTTCAGCTGATATATATCTTGGTGACTCTTCCACTGAAATAATACCGATAGCA
>JAOOML010000035.1 GCA_028409275.1 Prochlorococcus sp. AH-716-I09
CGAAAGTCATTAAAAATATAAATACTAAAAAAGCAATTATTGTTCTAAGTAAATCTCCAAAATTTGCCGTCAATAAATCGCCAAATAATACCGCCTCCAAATCAATCCTTATTCCGAGGAGAGGAATAATAAGGACTCCAAACCCAAGCATTCCAGCAAGAATTGTATTCATAACTGCTTCATAATTTTCACTTTTTCTATTAGTTAAACTTTCCGCAATTACTGAGCCCAGAAGACCACTTATAACACCACCAACTGAAGGGTGAATTCCAAGCGCTAATGCGAGAGCAAGTCCAGGCAAAACACAATGAGAGATTAAATTAACTTGTAATAATCTCTTATGGGTGATTAATACAGTTCCCATAGCTGGGCATAAGATCCCGGAAAATATAGTTATTATTAATGGAACCAACCACCAGTTGTTATTAATAAAAGACATTATTCGAAAGATTCGGTATGATCAGAAATACGAGACAAAAAAAGATTTTGGAAACAATGGTAACTAAGTCTGAAATTACCAAAAGACAAGAACAACTTCTTGAAGAACTTAATAAGTGCGAGGATGAATTGAGCGGTCAAGAATTGCATAGGCAGTTGATCACAAAAGGCAAATCTATGGGGTTGACCACTGTTTATAGAAATTTGCAAATCTTGATAAAGCATGGACTAATTCGTTCTAGACATCTCCCAACAGGAGAGGTTCTTTACACTCCCGTAGACAGAGATATTCATCATTTGACCTGCGTTCAATGCGGAGAGACGTCGAAAATGGAAGGTTGTCCTGTTAAAAATATTCATGCCCCTAAAAAAAATCCAAGAAAGTTTCAACTTTTGTTTCATACACTCGAATATTTCGGCCTTTGCCAAAACTGTTATCAAGCTCAAAATTGAGAAGTAACATTTTCTAATCACAGAAATTATTTTCCTTTATAGAGCTTATGTTTATCGCATCTAATTTATCTTTTATTTGATCAGGACTACCAACTGCTAAAACACTTTTATCAAGAACTATTACTTGATCGTAGTTATTAAGAGACTCACCCCAATCATGGCTACTTACAAGTAAAGAAAGGCCCGCATCTGCGAGTTGACGAACAATTTTCAGGAAGTCCTCTTTTGCGGGGGGATCCAATGCCGCACAAGGTTCATCCAGAAGAAATATTTTTGCTGGGGACATAAGAGTTTTTGCTAATAGAGCTCTTTGTTGCTGTCCTCCTGAAAGAGAATCAAGTCTTCTATTAGCCAAATTAGCAATTCCTACTCTTTGCATTGTCGCTTCTAATTCACAACATTTATTAATCCAAGAATTAGGATATTCTAGAAGAGCCTTGATTTGAAAGGGGTTATGACTTCTTGATTTTGAATACTTTATTTGACCAAGAGATACCAATTTTTCAACTGTTATGGGAAACTTCCAATTCATAGAACTTCTTTGAGGCATAAGTGCCACTAAAGCTCTAGATCTATATAAATTTTCACCGTCAATTTTTATATCGCCTTTATTTGGAGTATTTTGTCCTTGCAATATCCTCAAAAGAGTTGATTTACCGGCACCATTTGGTCCTACTAGCGCTGTTAGAGTCCCAGGTTTAATCTCAACCGATACCTTATTTAAAGCTGGCTTACTTTTTTTTGTGTATGCAAATGTTAAATTTTCAGCGACTAAAGTAGCCATTAATTAATCTTCATGAAAAAAGTCACTTTACAAGCTTACCAATAATACAAGCTGCGTATTAATTTCATAACATTTGATACCTTTTCTTGTCAGGCGTAATGAAAATGATTATCATTTTTAAGTATTTAATAATTTTTAATGTCAGTTTTTAAAAAACTTTTATCAAAGAAAAAAGGTTCAAGTAAGTCAATTATTAAAAATTCCGTAATCGCTGGAACGATTATATTTTCTGGTTTTGGGCAGGATGTCATGGCTAAAGGGAAGTCATACGTAGCAGTTGAACCACTAGTTTGTGATTTAGTTAAATCTATTGCATTACCAACTGACGAAGTTACATGCCTAGTAGATAGAAAACAGGATGTTCATGATTTAAAGATCAATCCAAGACAAGCTCAATTACTAAATAGCGCAGAAAAAGTATTCACTCTTGGCAAAGAAATGACTCCAAGTATGAGAAATTGGGAAAGTAAAAAAAATACTGTTGTTGTAGGTGTTAGTGCAATAGACGTAGATGATCATTCTGATCATGAAGGTCACGATGACCACTCAGACCATGGTGGAAATGATGATCATGCTGAACATTCAGCTAAGGTAGATGATCATTCTGATCATGGAGGTCATGATGACCATTCAGACCATGGTGGACATGATGATCATGCTGAGGGTGCTTTCGAATGGGCAGGTAAATTCCAACTTTCTAAGGGTTCATACAAATGGTCATTTGAAAAAGTAGATGGAGAATATGCAGATCCTGCAATGAAGATGGTAATTCTCAAGTCTAATGATATAGAACGATCTGAAGATTTAGCTAAAGAATTATTAGGATCTAAAGACTCAATAAGCAGAAAAAATAATGGTACTTTGATCGCAAGTAATAAAGCTTTTATTCTTAACTTTGATCAAAAAAAAGAAAGCACTATTTTTAATGTGGATATCAAAGAAGATGGTGAATATATATTTTTTACTGAACACATGCCTTTTGAGTTTGAAGCAACTCAACACTTCTTTAAAGACGTTTTAAATAGTGATGTAGAGCCAATAGCACAAGTACCAGACGAAGGAGAGGGACATCATCACCATCATGACCATGGAGGTCTAGATCCACATGTATGGCATGATCCACATAACATCATAAAAATGGGAGATGTTATAAGCAAAAGTTTAAAGAAAGATATTTCAGTTTTTAATAGAGGGGACAGAAAATTAATTAATGAAAGATTCGAAAAAGCTGATTCACTCTTAGAAGGCTTAGATAGTTGGATCGTCGAACAAGTAAGCTCTATTCCTGAGGAAAATAGAGTAATTGTCTCTAAACACAAAGCAATGGAATACTACGGAGATGCATTTGGTTTTGAAACTATTAGTTTACTTGACTTTCTTGGAGACTCCTCAAGCTTAAGGCCAGAGAACATAAGTTCTACTTTGAAAATGTTAGATGAAGAGAAAGTTCAGGCAATATTTCCTGAACAAATTCCAGCATCTAAGTTGTTAAGAAACTTAAGTAGACAAAGTTCGGTTCCTTTAGCTTCTAATCAAATATTCGTTGATGGATTGATGATGGACGGGAATACGGTTTCAGTAGCGGTTCACAATACTTGTACGATCGTTGATTCATTAGGTGGAAGCTGTGATAAAGAAACTGGCTACAATCTTGAGTCTGAATGGTACAAACTTTCAGATTAAATTTTTCTAATAAAAACGGTTTTCATTTCTTATTATTACTATTATTAAACTATTGTTTATTTAGTAAAAATCAGTAAATGAGCATCAAAGATAAAGTTCCCGTAACGATCCTCACTGGATTCCTTGGCTCAGGGAAAACGACTCTTCTTAATAGAATATTAAGCGAAGAGCATGGTAAAAGAATTGCCGTAATTGAGAATGAATACGGTGAAGTAGGTATAGATCAAGGGCTCGTAATTAATGCCGACGAAGAAGTATTTGAGATGTCAAATGGGTGCATTTGTTGTACTGTTCGCGGGGATTTAATAAGAGTCCTTGGCAACCTTATGAAAAGAAGAGATAAGTTTGACTATGTTTTAGTAGAAACGACAGGATTAGCAGATCCGGGTCCAGTTGCTCAGACTTTTTTCATGGATGAAGAAATAAGTTCCGAATTTACTCTAGATGGAATTGTGACTTTAGTTGATGCTGCACATATTGATCAGCAATTAGGAAGAAGTGATGAAAGTTCAGAACAAGTTGCATTTGCAGATGTTCTTGTCCTAAATAAAACTGATTTAGTATCTGATGATGCTCTAGATACTCTTGAATCGAGATTGAGAGATATGAACCGAATGACTCGAATCATACGAGCCGAGAATGCCCAAGTACCCATCGAAACAGTCCTAAATCTAAGTGCATTTGATCTCGATCAGATCCTTAAACGCAGACCAACATTTCTTGAGCCAGAATATCCTTTTGAATGGACAGGTGTTTACGATCTTTCATCAGGAAAATATGAATTAATTTTAGAGGAAGGCCCCGATCCTGAAATGTCATTAGTTGCTTTTACAGATCAAGGATCAACAGAGGAAGAACTTAAAGATGGTGCAGAATCCTCCGTAAGACTTTATGCAGAAAAAGCTAAAAGCTTAGAACCTGGGAATATCATTCCATTTGGAGAACATATAAATCTTAAATTGGAGGATAAAGGAAATAAATCATTCATATTAGATTTAGAAAAGGGATCAAAGATAGGTTTATATACCCAGCACACTGCTGAAGAATTCAATATGAAAATCATAAATATCGATAAAAATAATCCAAAAGAGATTCCATTTAATATTGAAAGATTCTGGCAAGCTGAGCATGAACACGATGATGAAGTAACGTCAATTGCAATTGAACGGTTTGGAGATGTTGATCCAGAGAAACTTAATACTTGGTTGGGCAGACTTCTTTCTGAAAAAGGTGTGGATATATTTAGAACAAAAGGTTTCATTAGCTACTCAGGAAACCCACAGAGAATAGTTTTCCAAGGGGTACATATGCTTTTTACAGCGCAACCTGATAAAGAATGGGGTAACGAACCTCGTAGAAACCAACTTGTTTTTATAGGTAGGAATTTGGACGAGAAAGAGATGCGAGAAGGTTTTGAAAAATGCCTGATATAGAACCATTTAGCCCAAGAGGTATGTTCCACGAGGGATGGACAGCTGAAGTTAATGATTATGCAATAGTTTGTGGTTGGGCTATTAAAGGAAAGTTATTCATTGTTGGGGATGTAGCAGGAGGAATTTTTGCATTTGAAGGAGATACTGGGAAAATTATTTGGAAAAAAGAAAATACACACTCTGGTGGTCTACTAGCAATGTCCATTCATCCAGAAGGAGAGATTTTTGCGACTTCCGGTCAAGATGGGAATATTCAAATATATAATTGCCACGAAGGTAAAGTAATTAAAACTCTCGATCTTGGAAAGGCTTGGGCAGAGCATCTTAAGTGGTCAAATGATGGCTTATTTCTTGCAGTAGCTTCTTCAAAAAAAGTATATGTTTTTAATGAAATTGGTGAAGAAAAATGGGTCTCAGATGATCATCCAAGCACAGTAAGTGCAATAAAATGGTCAAATAATAATGAGTTAGCTACAGCCTGCTACGGGAGAGTAACATTCTTTGACATAATAAATAATAAAACGAATCAAAAACTCGAGTGGCAAGGATCATTAGTATCAATGGAATTAAGTCCTGATGGTGATATAGTCGCCTGCGGGAGTCAAGACAATTCAGTTCATTTTTGGAGAAGATCAACCGGAATGGATGCTGAAATGACTGGATACCCAGGAAAACCTAGTCATCTTTCCTTTGATGATAGTGGGAAATTATTAGCAACTAGTGGTAGCGAGAGAATCACAGTATGGAGCTTTATAGGTGATGGTCCAGAGGGAACTATGCCGGGAGAGTTATTGCACCATACCGAAC
>JAOOML010000036.1 GCA_028409275.1 Prochlorococcus sp. AH-716-I09
CTTTAAATAATTATCGATAATACAAACTTACTTCTTGCGAAGAATAATTTCTTTTGGCAGTATTAGTAACCGACTCCAAAATTGGCACATCTTAAAAAGGTGTTTCCCTTAATGGCTAAATAGAACTGAAGGATTTGAGATCAGGGGATTTAATATTTTTCTTTCGGTTCGGCTGTTAAAAAGTTCCTACACAAATACCTATAGAAAATGAAAATTTTAAAAAATATCAGGTCGCTCCCTAGCGATTCTCTGAGAGTTATTCGTCGTACTCCACCACTTGTTTTTGCAATGGCTGTATTATCACTTGGTGGTTTTATTGGGGCATCAACCGTTCTTGTAAGAGGTTTTCGGATAGTTGAAAATTCAATCACTGTTACTGGTGCTAGTACGGAAAGTTTTGAAAGTGATATTGCAAAATGGTCCGTTCAGGTAAGGGCTGCGGGAAAGACTCAGATCGACTCATTTAACAAGCATAAGGAGTCAATAAAAAAGACTATGAATTTCCTTAAAGCCAATGGAATTGAAGATGGCATTAAACAAGAAGTTTATCTTGGACCAGCGAGCATCAAGGAATATGAAACCAAGCATCCGAAGACAAATGAAATTATAAGAACGGAATGGATTACCTATCAGAGTATAGAAATACAAAGTAATGATGTTCATCGCATTCAAAAGACCCACAGCAAGATAACTGAACTTCTTGGTGATGGTGTTTTAGTAAGACCAAGTTCACCAGAATTTACATATTCAAAGCTTGCTGATAAAAGAGTAGACATGCTCGCTAAGGCTGCAAAAGATGCGCGTATCAGAGCTGAAGCTATTGCTCTTCAGGCAGGATCTGAAGTGGGAGATTTGAAGAAAGTGAACACTGGGGTATTTCAGATCACAGTTCCAAATTCCACAAAAGTAAGCAGCTGGGGTTCTTATGATACTTCAACAATCAAGAAAGATATTACTGCTGTAATGGGAGTAACTTTCGCTGTTAAATAATTGAATTAGGGAGTCTTCTTTTTGCCTTTGAGGATCATCAATAGAGGTAATCCAATAAGCATTAGGCTACCATCAATAAACAAAAAAGTGTTCAGATTCATTTATCCTTACTTTCATCAATTTCAAAAGATAGAGGGATACCTTTTTTTACTGAATCTTTCTTCATATCCTCCATTTCTTTCCTTAATTTATTGTAGTATTCAAGTTCCTCAGGATCATCAGAACCAAGACCATAATTCATGGTCGCTGCAAGATAAATCCTATGTATTCTGTAAGAACTTAAAGTCATACTTAGATCATAAACAACTAAATGTTAAATCAGGAAAAAAGTTATTTTTAAACCTTCTACCCAAATGAAAAAATTATTCTTTCTATCACTATTAATAAGTTTAATTTCCCCATTTCAAACTTTTGGTGGTTTTCCAGAGGGAGAGAAAGGATATGATCTTAAGAAAATTGAGGAGTCCTTTAAGTTACCTTGCGATGAAATAGGTAATGATGAATGTATAGCTAGAGCTTTTGGAGTAGGAGCTTGCACCTGGGTATTTGGAATTAAAAAGGGGAAAGAATCAAAAGAAGCTTTAAGGATTGCAGATGAAGTGTTAATAGCTCTTATGAAGGGAAATAATCTAGATATAAATTCTATTTTTGAGGAAGATGGTTCTATTAAAAAAGCCATAGTAAAAGAGTCAGTTTATAGAATCAATTTTTGCAAAGACATAACAAAATTAGCTATCCCAAAGTTGATAAAGAAGTTACCAAAAGGAATTGAATTAGATGATGAAAGAATCGAAAATTTAGCAAGTGTTTTCCCTCTACAATATTTAAGTATGTTTGAACAAATGAAAAAAGGAAATTAGGATTAAAGCATGAAAAACTTATGGACTAAAAGAAATATTTTGGACTATCTAAGATATCCAGAGGAAAGTTTGGATAAGAACTATTCTCCTATAAGGCAAAAGTATAGAAAAGAACTTAGAAGACAAGATGAAGAGACAAAAAAAAGGGTGGTTTGTTGATTGGAATTATATTTTGAACGATTTAATGTAATTTTTAAAAGATTTGCAAACGATGAGATTTTTATTCATCAAGTCCTAAAAGTCTCATAAGGACCTTCGCGTTTATAGCTACTGCAGAATATTGTTTTTCTTGCATTGCTCTGTGCATTGCATTTTCTAAAGTACATACTAATTTTGCTGTCATTTAAAGCCGATTTAAATCCCCTTCCTCAATATCATCTTTCAGCAAAAGATAAGCATTAGAAGTGATCTTCAGATAAAGCACTTTGCAGTATGGCGAGATGAAAGATTACTGAAGGTAAAACCAAAAACAGTGATGAGAGAACTTAGGATATTGAGAGTATTGATCGACTGGGTACGAGAGGAAAGAGGAGTGGAAATAAAAGATACCCCCGCAAGAAATATTTTTATATTATTAACTTGCTCAAATTTAAAACATCTTAACCATTTTCAAATTCAATCGTTGATCCTTTATCCGTATATGGCAGTACCTCAAACCGTACATATTTATTAGTCGGGAGGCCTGTCTTAATAGTTAGAACATAGATGTAGTCGTCATGAGTAAATGTCTACCAAATCCACACTTAAAAAAGATCATAAAGCTGAAATTAAAAAAAGATCAGAAGAAGAAATTCTTGAGGAAAAAATCAGGAATCAGCAAACCTTGGATAGCTTTATTGAATCTGATAAAAACTGGAGCTAATCAAATTTTATTTATTAGGATTGTTATGAACTTAAAAAGATCGCCATTCTCAATTTTGAATAAAGAGAGAAGAGAAATTGATTATATTAAAGGAGCCTATCAGCGAAAAATTCAAGCTGAAATTGAATCTTACAAAGATCCCGAAGATGAAGATAAAAAAGATACAATTCAAGCTCAAGATGTATTGATGCTTGATAGGATTTATAATTAGTTATTCTCTATCTTTTTCTTCTTCTTGTCTTTCTTTTTCTTCTTTACCTTTTCATAAACCTCATCAGCCTTTTGTTCAATACTATCCAGCTTATTGGAAAGTTCCTTTATAGTTTTTACTTTTTCCTCTTTAACTACAGTATCTTTTCCCTCTTTAACTACAGTATCTTTTACCTTTTTAGTTTTAATTCCAAACTTACCTTTAATAAAATTAGCTATAACAATAAGAATCGGCACATGAGCTATACCACCAATTACTATTCTAGTTTCTGAATAAGCCATTTAATAGTTAAGAGAACTGAGATATTTAAGCACAAATTTATTTTTTAAATTCCTTTTATTAAGGCAATAAAAATTGGCAATCCTTTATTAATTAGTTAATGAATAATCTTGCTATTAAGAGACCTAGCTTTCTTTTTTTAACCAAACTTCCTTAGTTTTTCTCCATCCCTGAGAGATTAACCTTTCATAGATCTCTCTAGCTAAGTCTATATCTACAGAAACTGTCGTTGTCATTACAGGTGGTTCTTTCCCTAATACACCAACTATTTCTCCAGTATCTACAAACATATACTCAAAAACACCATCTATGCTCTTATCGTTTTTTATAAACCTTTTTACTTCTGTTTTTTTTGGATTAATCAACCAATGAGATTTAGCCATTAATAAAAAAGTAAAACCAGAACGAGTGTGATTAACAATAAAGAGCTACTGTTTGATCTAAATCTGCACAAGGTTCAATAGTAAACTCCAATAATTCTCTCCAAGGTTGCCACTGTCGCCAAATAGTTTCTAAAGAATTAGCATCTACAACAGAGTAACCATTGCCATGTTGAGGTAAGAAAATCCAAGATCGAACTTCATAACCCTCTGGTCTATTTTGTGGTCCTCCATTGTCGTACCATTCCTTTAGCATTTTTGATCCCTTCTCTTGGGCGTTTGCATCATTAAATTTATAAGAAATAAGAAGTAGCATAAATAAAAAAGTTAATTACAAATTATTTTAGAAAAAATAATTTAAAAGTAACTGGTCATAACGGTTGAATCATAAATATGACCTGAACTTTCAATTAATGGTTTCACTGCTGGATCTTCAAACATAGCTATTGATTTACTTTCTTCATCCTGTTCAATAAGAATTAAACTGGTTGGATCATCTTTCTTTACACCTTTATATAAGCAAACAATTCCACGTTCTTTATTCATTTGTATATTTTCTTGGCTGTCATAAACTGCAGCCCATTCCTCAAAAGGTAAGCTTATTTTGAATCTAAAAACAGTAGTTTCAAGAGACATAAAAAAGGAGGTAGTTTCTTTTAATTCTAGATCGACTGTCAATCAAACGAATTATCCCATGGCGGCAACAGCATCAGCAACTTGTTTGTTTCTTTGAATAACCTCATCATCATTTAAAACAGCAGTAATATTCCAATCAAGACCAAATTTCGCTCTCCACACTCCAAAATGTTGAGATATTGCTAAGTGATTATCAGCCTTGAAAGTAACAAAAACCTCTCCTGTTTCAGGCGCATGGAATCTACTTACCAATTCAAATCCATCAAAATTATCCATAGGTGCACCGGATGCAATATACTGCTCGAACATCTTGTAACCTTCGGACTGAGAAATTCCATCTGGAATTAGTCCATGAACGTGATAGTAAGCCATAAATAAAAATCATAAATGTAATTTCAATTTATAAACCATAATTAAAAAAAATTCAAATTATCTTTAAATTTAAATTTTTAAGCCTTTTTCAATATGAATTCGCGACAAAAAAGAATCTTTATTTGGTATAGCATGTACCGTTTATAAATTTTTTGTTAGCTATTAATTAGTTATGAGTTATTTTGCTGAACCTAACCATATTGAATATGATGCATGGTTCGATGAAAATATCGACCCTATAGACCTAATGGATTATTCAGATGAAAAGGAGTTCAGTGATTCCGTACACGATAAGTTTCATAAGATTTCAACTAGAAATTTAACAATTGGGGCTTCTGATAATTTTCACTGGTAATTAAAAGATTTTTCATTCCATAGATATTTATGATTCTTACGCAAAATATGTTCCATCACTTTTTCTTCTTGCCTTAGCTAATACAATTTCATCTAC
>JAOOML010000037.1 GCA_028409275.1 Prochlorococcus sp. AH-716-I09
TGTCTTTTAATTTTTCTATAAATATATCAATTTCTTCCTTATTGGTTGTGAAATTCATGCTAACTCTAGCCGTTGATTTAATTCCAATATATCTATGAAGAGGTTGACAGCAATGATGCCCACTTCTGATGCAAATCCCTTTTGAATCAAGAATTTCAGCAATATCGTTTGAATGTATATTTTTTACAAAAAAGGTGGCAAGTGATGCTCTGTCTTGATCTATCTCCGGCGATGGACCGATAATTTCAATATTATCTATTTGATTTAATTTTTCAAATAAATATCTAGTAATAGTCTTTTCATATTCATGAATGTCATTTAATCCAATAGTGTTTATATAATTAATTGCTTCTGCAAGACCTATTGCTTCTGCAATGGCTGGAGTTCCAGCTTCAAATTTATGTGGTAGCTCTGCCCAAGTACTTGTCTCTTCAAAAACATCTTGAATCATTTCGCCACCTCCAAAGAGAGGAGGAATTTCTTCTAGGATTTCTTTTCTTGACCAGAGGAAACCAATTCCTGTAGGACCGCAAAGTTTATGTCCTGATCCCGCTAAAAAATCTATATCAAGATCAATCACATCAAGTTTTTGATGCGCCAAACTTTGACATGCATCTATTAACACTAAAGAACCTTTTTGTTTAGCTAATTTAGTAATCTCTTTTATTGGATTACAGCAACCGAGTGTATTACTAACATGTACTAGGCTAACAAGCTTAGTTTTGGATGTTAGTTTTGATTTAAAATCATCTATATCTAATTTCCCATTTTTATCTATACCAACAAATTTTAATTTGCATTTATTTTTTGCTGCAACCATTTGCCATGGAACAATATTGCTATGATGCTCCATTATGGATAAGAGAATTTCATCGTTTTCTCTTAATGAAGATTCGCCCCATGATCGAGCCGCTAAATTGATTGCTTCAGTTGCATTTCTTGTGAAAATAATTTCTTTTGTTGAATTGGCTTTTATAAATTTGCTAATTAAATATCTTGCATTTTCAAATTCTTCTGTTGCTTTAGCACTTAATTGATGTGCGCCTCTATGTACATTGGCATTAAAGTTTCTATAGTATTCATCAATTTTTTTTAAGACTTGTATTGGTTTTTGAGTGGTTGCAGCATGGTCTAAATAAATAATTTGCTCATTACTTTTTAAGTTCTTATTTAAAAGAGGAAAGTCTTTCTTCGTTATTTCAGAAAAATTTTGAATCGTTTCCATTAGTTCTCATTTAAAAGTTTATCAAGCAAATCCCATCTATCTTTTGAAACGGGAATAAATGAAATTATTTCTTGAAAGTAAGAACTTAATTGTAGTTTACTTGCTTCTGTTAATGTGATCCCTCTTGTTCGCATATAAAAAAGTTCTTCTTCATTTAGTTGCGAAATTGTAGCTCCATGTTTGCATTTGACATCATCAGCAATTATTTCTAATTGAGGTTTGGTATCTATTTGTGCGAGATTTGATAAAAGTAAATTTCTGCTTAATTGGGAAGCATCAGTTTTCTGGGCAATTTTTGGAACTATTATTGAACCTTCAAATATTGCATGTGATTTATCATCAGCAAGTGATTTGTTGATTTGATCTAGAAATCCATTTGGGCCACGAAAATCTATTTTTGTATAAGTAGAAATTTGTTCATCCTTTTTTGTTATTTGCATACCTTTGATATTGGTTTTAGCGTTTCCTTCAGATTGTTTAATACTAATTTCAAATCTTGCATAATTAAATTTGAAATGTAAAGATCCTAAATTGTATTCGCTATTTTTTTGTTGAATTACATTGAGAGAATTTAATAGATTTGATTTATTTTCACCATAAGAAACAACACCATGGTTTACGGAACTATTTTCTTCTAAACAAAAGAATGTTGATTGAGATAATGAAGAGTTGTCTTTACCAAGATTTACTTGTAATAAATCAATATCACAATTCTTTTCTAAGAATATTACTAAGGTTTTTGCGTTTAAGGCATTACTTGATGCATGACTAAAGATTTCAATAGGTGGGATTTTCGATCCACTTATTTTTAATCCCAAGATATTCTTTGTACAGCTTAAGGATAGATTTAGTAAGTCACTCCAATTTTCGTTTTGATCAAAACAAGATATCTGTTCCTTGATATATTTAACCAATGCATCCTCACTTAGGTGCTGTATTGAATAATTTTTCTCTATCAGGTTAATTTGGCAATTTTCACCAATTATTAATCTAATATTACTTTTAGAAGTGTTCGGATAAGGTGCATCAAATTTTGGATCTTTTTCATTAATCGAATAGTCTAAAAAGTTTAAAAATTTTGATTTATTTGAAAGTCTCCAAAGTTCACTTTTAGGATTGGGGAGGGGACTGGATTGTAATTTATGTAGACAGATTTTTTGTATTTCTGTTTGATTATCAATTGATTTACTGGTTTTTATTTGTTCAATAATTTCCATTTATTTAAGTCTCTTGTGTAAAGTTATCAGTCCATTCATAACCTTTTTTCTCAAGCTCTAGAGCAAGATCACTCCCCCCAGTTTTTATGATTTGTCCGTCTGACATAACATGAACATAATTTGGTTCAATTTCATCTAATAATCTTTGGTAGTGGGTAATTAATATAATTCCAGTTTCTGCGCTAGATATTTTTTTAATTCCTGATGCCACTATCCTTAGAGCATCAATATCTAGACCAGAATCGGTCTCATCTAGTATTGCTATCTTGGGCTCAAGTAAAGCCATTTGCAGAATTTCATTTCTTTTTTTTTCACCTCCGGAAAATCCTTGATTTACACTTCTTGATAGGAATGCATGATCCATTTTCACGATTTCTAACTTTTCTTTAACTAATTCCTCAAAATCAAAAGTATCTAATTCTTCTTTGTTGAGGAATTTCCTTCTTGCATTAGTTGAAACTCTAAGAAACTCAAGATTACTAACACCTGGAATCTCAATTGGATATTGAAAACCAAGAAAAATTCCTGATTGAGCTCTCTCTTCAGGTTCTAGAGAGTTGATATTTTGACCTAAAAATTTTATGTCGCCATTTGTAATATTGTACGAGGGATGTCCTGCAACAATTTTCGAAAGAGTACTTTTGCCACATCCATTTCTTCCCATAATGGCATGGATTTCTCCAGGATAGATAGTAAGTGAAACCCCTTTTAAAATTGGAAGATTATCAGTAGACGCAGAGAGATTTTCAACTTCTAAAATTGGATCTGATTCTTTCATTTTGCTTTGCATTTCAGTTTAGAAATTGATTCATTAACCTACTGATCCCTCTAGTTTAAGTGCCAGTAACTTATCTGCTTCAGCCGCAAATTCCATAGGTAATTGATTAAATACATCTCTGCAAAAACCACTGACCATCATAGATACTGCCTCCTCAAATTCTATACCTCTGCTTTGAAGATAAAAAAGTTGGTCTTCTGAGATTCTACATGTGCTTGCTTCATGCTCAATTTCAGAATTGGGTTGTTGAGATTTGATGTAAGGGAATGTATTCGCAGAAGCTTGATCTCCTATTAACATTGAATCACATTGACTGTAATTTCTTGATCCTGTAGCTTTTGTTCCCATTTTGACAAGGCCTCTGTAGCTATTTATTGAATTCCCTGCACTAATACCTTTACTAACAATAGTTGATTTGGTCTTAGGACCAATATGGATCATTTTTGTGCCTGTATCTGCTTGCTGAAGATTATTGGTGAGTGCCACTGAATAAAATTCCCCTACAGATTCTTCCCCTAAAAGAAGACAGCTAGGATATTTCCATGTAATTGCTGACCCTGTTTCAACTTGAGACCAACTAATTTTACTTCTCTTACCTAAACATTTTCCTCTCTTGGTGACAAAATTAAAGATTCCGCCAATACCCTCTTCATCACCAGCATACCAATTTTGCACTGTTGAATATTTTATTGTGGCATCGTCTAATGCTATAAGTTCTACAACTGCTGCATGTAGGGTGTTTGTATCAAACATTGGAGCTGTACAACCTTCTAGATAACTTACAGAACTTGATTCTTCAGCAATGATAAGTGTTCTCTCGAATTGTCCTGAATCTCCACTGTTAATTCTGAAATAGGAAGAAAGATCCATAGGACAAGTAACACCTTTTGGGATATAAACAAAAGAACCATCACTAAAAACAGCAGAATTTAGTGCTGCAAAATAATTATCACTAGCTGGAACTACTGTACCTAAATATTGTTCGATCAAATCAGAGTGATTTTTTACTGCTTCACTGATTGAGCAAAATATAACTCCATGCTCAGCAAGTTCTTCTCTAAAAGTTGTAGCTATAGAAACACTATCAAAGACAGCATCTACTGCAACATTTGTGAGTTTTTTTTGCTCAGTAAGTGGTATCCCTAATTTGTCAAAAGTCTCAAGAAGTTTTGGATCAACCTCATCTAGACTAGAAATTTTCTCTTTTTGCTTGGGAGCAGAGTAATAAATTATATCTTGATAATCGATTTGTTTATATCCTAAACCTGCCCAATCAGGTTCATTCATTTTTTGCCATTTTCTAAAGGCTTTTAATCTAAAATCAAGGAGATATTTTGGCTCTTCTTTTTTCTGTGAAATTAATCTTATGATGTCTTCATTTAATCCCTTTGCTATTTTTTCAGTTTCAATATCAGTAACGAAACCATATTTGTAAGGCTCTTTTACTACATTTTTAACTAAATTTTCGTTGACCATGTTATCCAAAAATAACTTATTACAATTAGCTTTATATACTTTAACGAAAGATACCCCCAATATTGAGTTTTTTCCCTTTATTAAAATTAAAAATTAATGTCTAATCATCTTGATCCCTTGTCTAACCCCTTAAACATCCAAACTATTCAAGAAATTGATAATCTTGATTTGCCAATAATGCAGAAACATCATTTAAGAATACTCGCTCATTGCCTCCAGATTTTAAAAATTATCAATGCAGATAATAGTTTTGAATATCAAAAAA
>JAOOML010000038.1 GCA_028409275.1 Prochlorococcus sp. AH-716-I09
GTGGTTCACATGCGGCTGATGGATATGCAAGATCTACTGGTGAAGTAGGAGTATGTTTTGGGACCTCAGGCCCAGGTGCAACAAATTTGGTAACTGGAATTGCCACTGCGCAAATGGATTCAGTCCCCCTAGTTGTAGTTACAGGTCAAGTCCCAAGACCTGCTATAGGGACAGACGCTTTTCAAGAAACTGATATTTTTGGTATAACTCTTCCAATAGTGAAACATTCATGGGTAATAAGAAATCCTTCAGATATCGCGAAAATAGTTTCTGAAGCTTTTTTTATAGCCTCATCTGGAAGGCCTGGCCCTGTTTTAATTGATATACCCAAAGATGTAGGTCAGGAGTTCTTTAATTACCAAAGAGTTTATCCAGGTGAGATTATTCCTAAAGGATTTAAAAGGAATGGAGAAATTAATGATTCCGATATCAATAAAGCAATTAAATTAATAGAAGATTCTGAAAGACCTCTTCTATACGTAGGTGGTGGGGCAATATCTTCAGGGGCTCATGATGAAATAAAAACTTTGGCAAAGAATTATCAAATACCAGTTACCACAACCTTAATGGGGAAGGGCGCTTTTGATGAAAAAGATAATTTATCAGTAGGGATGTTAGGAATGCATGGAACTGCTTACGCAAATTTCGCTGTTACAGAATGCGATCTTTTAATTGCTATTGGAGCTAGGTTCGATGATAGGGTGACAGGAAAATTAGATACTTTTGCACCTAATGCAAAGGTAATTCATATAGATATCGACCCAGCTGAAGTTAACAAAAATAGACGTGTAGATCTTGCAATTGTTTCTGATGTTTCAAAAGCTGTTCTCAAAATTAATGAACAATCTCTAAAAAACAAACTTATTTGTCGGACAAAAAACTGGTTAGAAAAAATTGATTTTTGGAAAAATAAACACCCTTTATATGATCCGCCTAAAGAAGGAGAAATTTATCCTCAAGAGGTTCTTTTAAAAGTGAGAGAATTTTCACCAGAAGCTTTTGTAACGACAGATGTAGGACAACATCAGATGTGGGCTGCTCAATATCTTAGGAATTCTCCAAGAAAATGGATTAGTAGTGCAGGCTTAGGAACTATGGGTTTTGGATTGCCAGCGGCAATTGGAGTAAAAGCAGCCTTACCTGATTCAGATGTAATTTGTATCGCGGGAGATGCAAGTGTCTTAATGAATATTCAAGAATTAGGAACTTTATCTCAATATGGTTTAAAGGTGAAATTGATTATTATAAATAATCGCTGGCAAGGGATGGTAAGACAATGGCAGGAAAGTTTCTACGATGAAAGATATTCCTCATCTGATATGAGTTGTGGTGAACCTGATTTTGTAAAACTTGCTGAGTCTTTTAGAGTTAAAGGATACTTGATTTCTGAAAGAAAACAATTACAGAATGAATTAAAAAATGCGCTTGATCATGACGGCCCTGCCTTGATTAATATCCTTGTCAGAAGAGGTGAAAATTGTTATCCAATGGTTCCTCCTGGTAAAAGTAATGCTCAAATGGTTGGATATGTTAATTGTGAAGACTAATTTTTTTAAATTCGTCATTTTAAAAAATTAACTTTAAGATAATTTTAAAACCTAGATATTTCTGAATTGAAAAAATTATCAAAAATTTTAATTATAGTCTGCTTGATTGTTCTTAATCCTGTGATAGTTAACTCGGCTGAAATTCTTCAAATTAAAAGTTCAAATACTATTTTGGTGGGGGATCAAAATAGGAATTTAACGATTGGACTATTTTGTATAGATGTAAATGAAAATGATGAGCTTGAAGCAACTAATTTACTTAAGAGTGAATTTCCAAGGGGAAGCAAAGTGAAAATAAAACCTTTTGGTTTCAAAGAGAATGTTTTGTTAGCCAAAGTTTTTAATATTAAAGGTACTAAGGAGATGACCGAATTATTAGTCGCTAAAGACTTAACTAGTGAAATTTGTCCAAGTTAACTATCTCTATGAGCAAATAAAATTCCATTGTCTCGAGAATGTTTTGCTCTTTCTCCATGAATTAAATTCATTTTTAAATTTGTATGTACATAAATTTGAAATGTTTATATTTGTATTAGGAATATTCTCACTTAAAAGTTGTCTATAGGCAGATCTTTTGAGATCAAGTTGATTTAAGTTTTGCTCTTTGAAGTGTTTTGAATCACTAAAACAAAGATCTTCTTCAGTTTTAGTCATATTAACCGTTATTTGTTTGTTTTCGGACTTTCTATAAAATTCCTTGAGTGTAAATTTATCAACTAGATAATGTTCCTTAGAAATAGCTGGTCCTATGGCAACAAGTAAGTCATCTCTAGATGTCCCAAAATTATCGAAAATTTTAACTAGATTTTTTATTATTTTTTTTTCTAAACCTTTTCTTCCACAATGTAAGGCTGCTACATTTCTTGTCCTTTTATCTGCAAAAAATATTGGCATGCAATCAGCTGTATAAATCCATAAGTTTTGATTGCATTTATTGCCAATAAGACCATCTGCATCATTCTTACTACCTTCTTGGGAAAGTGATCCAAGGACTATCACATTACTGTGAATTTGATTGGAAACACAATTTGTGTAATTTTCATTAAAGTGATTTCCCAATAATTGAAGAAATTTCTCAGAGCAAGACTTCGTAAAATATGCATGTTTGAAATTATATTGACTAAGGATAGGTGATGAATAATACTCAAATTTTTTGTTCTGAATAAAAATTTCAGCTTTTGAGAAATATATTTCTTTGTATGGAATAGTTCCTGCTCCCAAGCTAAATTTATGAAATTAATTCAATATCTCTCAATATCCAGAATCCTGCAAATTTTTCGATGTATGGCGTTGACTGTATGGCAATAAATTGATAACCAAAAGAATTTTTTTTATTCTTTAAAAATTTTGTACTCAAAATGTTTGCATCTTTTTCTGGCAAATCAGTAACCAGCCACTTATCGTCTTCTGAAGCTTCAAGTATGAGTTGGTTCTTATTGATGACTAATTTAATAGGTTCTAAACAACTGAACCATGCTGAAAGTGCTAAAGATCTATCTTTGCTAAAAAGTCTTAATCCTGGAACTAAGTAGTTATCATCTAAATCTTGCTGGATTGGGAAAATATTTCCAAATTCCATAGGCCAATTTTCTGCTGATTTTAATTCGCCAATTGATATTTCAGAGATAGTTAAAGCATCACCCCTTACTGCCTCTGGTAAAGGTTGAGGAGGGTTTTCCATTTTAGAAGTAAAAGTAGGAGCTAATACACCTCTTACATAACCTTCTTCCTTTGGATAAATCTCTTTTTCAAGAAATTCAATTCTATCTAATAAATTGTAAGTTCTCCTACTTACAAGAGCCTCAATACTTACGGCCTCTAAAGATTTCTTAATGATCGATTTCATTGACGACCTCCAGAATCGAACTATTGAAGGTTTGGACCAACCTTGTTTTCTTGCTTCACTTATTGCTTCATTTAGTGCCTTTGTAAGCCATACTGAATTAACTTCATTGGCAGGGCATTTTTTATTCCAAAAAAAAATATCTTCTGTCTTATAAGTTCTTGTAGAGCAAATAATTAACTCCCACCTTTTTTTTCCATTTGATTCAATAATTGGTCTTGAGTAAAAGTCTAATTCCCAATCTGAAATCTTTAATTTAAGACTCGACTCCATTTCTTTATTGATGTTCATTTATCTTGTTCTTTTTTATCGAAGAGTGATTTAGTTTTTAGTGCTCTCTCTGCGGCTTCTTGCATAACCTTTTGCTTATCAATAATTAATTCTCCCGCAGAATTTTCTAGGAGTGCTGTATTGAGTCCAATGCGTCCTTTTTCGAGGTCAATTTCAGATATTAAAGCTTTTATCATTTCCCCTTCTCTGAAAACTTCTCTTAAAGAACGAATCGATCCATTTGTTAGTGAGGATTGATGAAGAAGTCCACTAGCTCCCCCTAAATCTATAAAGAAGCCATATGGTTTTACTGCTAAAACTTCTCCTTCAATTAATTGACCTAATTCTAAACTTGTAAGTTTAGAGACTAATAATGCTTTCTTTTCAGAGAGAACTAATTTTCTTGATTCTGGATTCACCTCAAGAAATGCTACTTTTAGAGTTTTGCCAACAAAAGATTGATAGTCTTGACCATCTTCAAGTTGGGATCTTGGGATGAATCCTCTCAATCCATCAACATCACACGTAAGACCACCTCTGTTAAATCCATTAATTAAAACGTTAATTAATTCTCCATTTTTTGAGGCACATGATACTTTTTCCCAACTTTGCCTGAGAATTAATGCCCGAGCGCTCACTGTTACCATCCCATCAGCATTTTGTTCTTTGATAACCAAAACTTCCATTTCAAGGCCTATAGAAAATTTTTCTTTAAAGTTAGTTATGACACCCAAACCACATTCTTTTTTGGGCATATAACCAGGTGCTTTTCCACCAATGTCAACATATAGTCCATCACTTTCGATTGCTATAACCTTACCTGAAATTGTTTCTCCCGTAGCTCCAATTGGCTCATTTGCATTTAAAGCCTCCAAAAAAGCACTTTCATCAAAATCGAAGTCATCAACAGTTCTTTCTAATTGAAAATCTGTGTTTTGCTCGGAAAAATTAAGGGGTCTATTTAAGTCATGTTTAGTTGAATCTTGTTTAGAAATATCAAAATCTTCAGTGTTTTCATTACTATCATTTTCTTTTACTGAATCATTTTTAATGATCTGAGGTTTGATTGCGATATTTTCTTTTTTAATTTCTTCTTGTGAATTGGTTTGCTCATTATCTATGTGTTGAGATTTTTTTTGAGTATCTTTCTTGCTTATGTGAAGTACCTGAAGAGGTTTTTTATTGCCCTTTAGTTGGATATTATCTTGGGCATTTTTATTATTGACTCCCATCGTAGGTAAAATAAGAATAATTAATTATT
>JAOOML010000039.1 GCA_028409275.1 Prochlorococcus sp. AH-716-I09
GTCTGTGCTTGTCCTGGCTTCAGTACATTCCAGGGTCACTACAACTCTTGTCCCTTTTTTGGCCATTTTAATTAATACTTTAATGTATAATTTCCTATTGTACATCTTCAACAAACTTTTTTGAAGATATACTCATTTCTTTTATTATCATTGGTTAAAAACTATATATGAAAGTTTCTCAAAATTGGTTAAAAAGTTTAGTAGAAATTACTTTAACTCCTGAAGATCTCTCTGAGAAATTGTCTATAGGTGGATTTGAGGTTGAATCATTAGAAGATTGTTCAGAAAATGTAAATGGTGTTGTTTTAGGTAAAGTTTTATCTGTTTTAAAACATGAGGGATCTGACAAACTTTCTATTTGTCAAGTCGATATTGGTACTTCAAAGAATCTGCAAATTATCTGTGGTGCAAGCAATATTAAACCAAATATTTATGTTTATGTTGCTACTGTAGGTGCGAAATTAAATGCAGTTAATTTAACTATTAAAAGAAGCGAAATTAGAGGTGTCATAAGTGAAGGAATGATATGTTCACTGCAGGAACTTGGATTAGAGGACTCTAGCGAAGGGATAATGATTATTGATGAAGATTTAGCCTTAAAACATGAATTGGGCACTCCAGGATCTAATCTGCTTCAATTAAATGATTTTATTTATGATTTAGCAATTACAGCTAATAGACCTGACGGAATGTCGGTTATAGGAATAGCGCGCGAAATTTCTGCTCTTTTAGAATCTACATTTATTTTTCCAGAATTAAACCATAAATACAATATTCATTTACTCAAAGAAATTCAACTTTGCCCAGAGGCTATATCATCTGATTGCATTTATACAATAACCTGTATAGATGGAGTAAATGGGGAGAAATTATCGCCAAAATGGCTTAAAGATCGTATTGAAAAATCAGGTATAAAATCAATTAATCTTCTTGTTGACTTAACAAACTATATCCTTTTAGAACAAGGCCAACCTTTGCATGCTTTTGATAAAGATAAACTATCAAACTTAATTGGAAAGGAAGTTTCTCCCGTAGACTTCTCTGTTAGAAAAGCCAATGATAAAGAAAGTCTTGTATGTTTAGATGGTAAAAAATATGACTTAAATGAAAATATTACAGTAATTACTTGTTGCGATAAACCGGTTGCTATTGCTGGTGTAATAGGTGGTTTAGAGACCTCTGTAACCAAAACTACCTCATCTATTTACCTTGAAGGCGCTGTTTTTAATCCAGTTACCATAAGAAAATCTTCGAAGGCGGTTGGAATAAGAACAGAATCTAGCAGTAGATATGAAAAAGGGATTTCATCTAAAAACACAATAGGTGCAGTTACCAGGGTTATTAATCTTTTAGAAGAATATTTTGTTATTAGTTTGCCATTCATCAATACTTCGAATTTTATAAATGATGAGGATATTTTTATTAAATTACGAAGAAATCGAATACATAAAATTCTTGGTCCTTTAATCATTAACGATCATTTAGAAAAAAGAAATTTGTCTGATACTGAAATAGTTGATAAATTAACGCTCATAGGCTGTACATTAAAAAGTAAAGAATATGGATGGGATGTAGCAGTAATTCCTAATAGATCACAAGATTTAATGAGAGAAATAGATTTAATTGAAGAAATTGCGAGATTAATTGGTTATGACAGATTTGACTTAAACCTTCCTTCTCCAATTAAGCCTGGAAAATTGTCATCAGAACAATTGGCATTGAGAAAAGTAAAAAATGGTTTTACAGAAAATGGATTTAACGAAGTTCTTAGCTACTCTCTAGTTCCAGATGATAAAGAAACACTTATAAAGATTTCTAATCCTTTGCTATTAGAAACTAGCTGCCTTAGAGATAATATCTGGAAAGAACATCTTGAGATTTTAAACAGAAATATTAAAGCTGGACAAACAAGTTGTTTTATTTTTGAAATAGGAAATGTTTTTCATAAGAATTCTGATCCTATCCAAGAAGAAGTTCTTAATGGTGCAATTTTTGGCAATAGAAAATTTGGTAATTGGGTGAATTCTGGTAAGGATAATGATCTTAATTATTACCAGGCTAGAGGAAAGTTAAGGGAAGCCTTATCATGTTTGAATATAAGAATTGATGATAAACCTACTGATTCAATTGATTTTCTTCATCCGGGAAGATCAGCGAAATTAATTATTGAAGGGAAGGATGCAGGATATTTTGGTGAAATTCACCCTAAACTAATATTAGAAAAGAAATCATTAAAAAAAGTTTACTTATTTAGAATAAATGTAACTAACCTTTTAGTGGCTAGTACAAGAAAAAATAAATGGATACCAATATTTAAGCAATACCCAATTGTTCCAAAAATGGAAAGAGATATAAATTTTGTATTCAGTAAGGAATTTTTAATTCACAAATAAGAAAAACAGGAAAAAATCTTCTAGAGGATGTATATTTAATTGATGTTTTCGAAGATATTAAACTTGGCGATGAATATATTAGTTATACATTTAGATTATCTTATAGAGATAAAGACAAAACATTACTGGACTCAGAAATTAAATTAATTCACGAAAGTATCATTTCTAAAGTTGAAAAAAATTTTAATACTAAATTAAGAAATTAATAGTATTGCTTATCTTATATAAGACTATAAATAAGTCTAATTATAATTCTTAATTAAGATAAGTAATAATCATACAAAAATGTTTAATGTTGTATTATAGAGTTCATGATCAATCTATTATCTCTATTGCTATCTTCTGTCCTATGGGTCCAAGTCCCCCAGTGGTCAGACGATTGGTCAAAATGTTCTGTAGATGTTCCTGATACATCTTGTCATTGGTATATAACTTCACCTGATAACACTTTTGGTGAAGGTTTTGATTGGGCTAGTGCCCCTTGGTTCGATGCCAACGGATTAAATGATGTACCTAGTATTGACAAACAAACTGCTATTCAAAAGCTTCAAATAAAGTAGTACTGTCTTTAAGGCAGTACGTAAAAGTATAAATATTAGTTATAGCAATACTTTTCACGCATTGTTTTTTGTCTGGACATTTAAAGGACATTATTTATGGATTAATTCATCATTTTTTAATTTTTTTCGAGAATTTAAGTAATTTGGGCATGGTTTGTTCCAACTGGTAAATTATAGTATCTTATATATCTATTATGAGACTATTTTATAGACTTATTCTGAGTCTTATATAAGAAATGCTATACAAATAAATTTCTATTTATTCAAAATAATTGAATCTATTAATTTACTAATAAATAATTGATGATGGCCAGCATTTTTTATATTCACACTTATCTTATATAAGACTATTGAATAGACTTATGATTAGTCTTATATAAGAAATACTATACAAATAAATTTCTATATATTCATAATAATTGAATCCATTAATTTGACTAACAAATAATTGATGATGGCCAGCATTTTTTATATTCACACTTATCTTATATAAGACTATTGAATAGACTTATTATTAGTCTTATATAAGAATATATATACTAATTTCTATATAGATTTTTTAACAATTGGTACGCTTCATTTAATTTTCTCATTTGATCTGTTGATCCTCCAGCATCTGGATGAGTCTCTAAGGCTATTAATTTGTAGGCCTCCCTAATTTTTCGTAATGTATGAGCTGATCCTGCGGATGTTGACAAATTCAATAATTTAAGTGCTCCATGAACCGTCATCGTTGAGTCCAATGTTTCGAATGAATTTGATCTGTTATTTCGCTTAAATCTACTTACAAACCTCCTCATTAGAGTTGGTATCCTATTAATTAAATCTGATGTAGCAAAAGGGTCTTCTAAAACGCCAATCATTAATAAAACAATTTCAAGGGATGGATTTTTCTTTATCCAAAATGGGCATAATTCAGACATAAATTTATTAGCTGCGCTCCACGTAAAGGGTAGATTTTCTGTCCCATCAAGATTTGGCCATATATCCCTTCCAAACCAATCCATCGAAGCTTCTACTACATGATCGTTAGGAACTGTTCCATATAAGGTTTTCCAATGACTAATTAACGCTATACGACATTTTATTAATTCAGTTTCTTTAATTGTATTAATTTGAATATCATTAATATTCTCCTTTAATTTTTCACTATTAATACTTCTTCTTAGATTCTTTACTTTTTTTTCAACAAAATTGGGAAGGTTTATGGGTGAGTTTGTTTTTTCTATATATTTATCGTTATTTACAACTTTTTTATTTAATGATATCTCATTAACTTCTTTTTTAATTTCTTTATTAATGTCTGATTTAATTAATACCAAGGCGGTATTTTCATCAATATTTAAATTTTCATTATTATTCTTTTTCTCGTTAAAGT